>JAUPKQ010000022.1 GCA_030837345.1 Actinomycetota bacterium
ACTGGCGTTGCCAGCGGAACGGAGGGTGCGCGACGACGGTCCGGGCCTGAAGCCGCGCCGCGAGCTCACAAGCCCGCTCGATCTTGGGCCACGGCAGCGGGCCCCAGACGCGCTGGGTGACGAGAAGGGTCGGCGCGTGGACCGCGAGAACCGGCAGGGAGTAGTGCTCGCTCAGGCGGGCGAGGGCCGCGACGTCCTGGCTGACGGGGTCGGTCCAGATCATCACCTCGACGCCGTCGTACCCGAGTTCCGCCGCGATCCCGAAGGCGTCGACACAGGTGTGCGGGTAGACCGACGCCGTCGAGAGGGCGACCGGCACCTGGGTTCCCCGTACGGGCCCGCCGCCGGACCCGGCGGAACGCTCGGGGACTTCAGGGGACATACCCTCTAGGCTATCCGCGCCCGGGCCCGCCGAAACACGATGCCCGGAGCGACATTCCTCCGCGCTGGCGACGGGAACTCCGACTCCTCACCGTCACGGACTTAGTCTGTGACAGTGACCATGCGTTCATCCGCCGTCGAGACACCGCTGGACGGCGCCAGGACCTGGCTGGAGTTCCCCGACCCCGCCGGGCCGGTCGCTCTCGCCGGTGGCGACGGCTCGGATGGTGCCGTGCAGGCGTTCCGCTGCGACATCACCTGGCTCACGTCGTCCTGGACCTGCGTGTTCGGCCGCGGCTGCCAGGGCATCTACGCGGACCGGCCCGACGACGGCTGCTGCACCCTCGGGGCGCACTTCAGCGACACGGACGACGAGGAACGGGTCGCCGCCGCGGCCGGGCAGCTCACCCGCGGCATCTGGCAGTACCACGAGGCGGGCCGGACCGGCGGCTGGGTCGACACCGAGGAGGACGGCACCCGGAAGACCCGCGTCGCCGACGGCGCCTGCGTCTTTCTCAACCGCCCAGGTTTCGCGCCCGGCGCGTTCGCGGACGGCGCGGGCTGTGCCCTCCACGTGCTGGCGCAGCTCGAAGGCGTCGAGCCGATGGAGACCAAACCGGATGTCTGCTGGCAACTGCCCGTCCGGCGTCACTACGAGACCGTCGAGCGGCCCGACGGCACCAGTTACCTCCTGGTGACGATCTCGGAGTACGACAGGCGCGGCTGGGGACCGGGAGGCCATGACCTCGACTGGTACTGCACCGGCAATCCCGAGGCCCACGTCGCGTCCGAACCGGTCTTCCGGGCCCTGCGACCCGAGGTGACGGAGCTGATCGGCGAGGACGCTTATGATCTCCTCGCCGAGTACTGCGAGCAGGTGCTCGCCGCGCGCCGGGTACTCCCCCTCGCGGTGCACCCGGCGACGGACGAAGCGGAGGAATACCGGTGAGCGACGCCGGCGGGGTGATCCCCAGCCCGAACATCTGGAACGCTCCGGCCGTCTACGAGGTCGAGAACCGGGGTGTCGACCCGGACGGCGCGATCGAGTCCGCGATGCGCGAGGTCCGGGGCTGGACGGGCGCCCAGGTCCTCGACCTCGGGTGCGGCAGCGGATTCCACCTGCCCCGCTTCGCGGCCGAGGCCACCGCCGTCATCGGCGTCGAACCCCACCCTCCGCTCGTGGCCCTCGCCCGGCGCCGCACCGCCCGCCTGCCGAACGTCTCGGTCCGGGCCGGGACCGCCCAGTCCCTGCCGGTCGCCGACGCCTCGGTCGACGTCGTCCACGCCCGCTGGGCCTACTTCTTCGGCCCGGGGTGCGAGCCCGGCCTCCGGGAGCTGAAGCGCGTCGTGCGGCGGGGTGGGACCGCCTTCGTCATCGACAACGACGCGACCCGCTCGACCTTCGGCGACTGGTTCCGGCGGGCCCTTCCCGGTTACGACCCGGACGCCGTGGAACGCTTCTGGTCCCAGGAGGGCTTCCAGCGGCGACCTGTCGACATGCGCTGGGACTTCACGACGCGAACGGATTTCGAGGCAGTCGTCCGCATCGAGTTCGCGAAGGACCTCGCGGACGCCCTCCTCGCCGAGCACGACGGGACGAGTGTCGACTACGCCGTCAACCTGTTCTGGCGCGAGTACTGACGTCCCGGGGACGTCCCCGGGGGAACTCCGGGGGACTTCACCGGGACGCTGTCGGACCCGGCGGCTAGGTTCGGCGGTGTGACGACGGCGAAGACCACCCGACCGGCCGACCCCACCGTCTCCCGGGGCCGTCCGGCCTCCAAACAACCTCGCTCGTCCCGCGCCACCTACCGCTGCGCCGAATGCGGCTGGACGGCTCCGCGCTGGGTCGGTCGCTGCGGCGAGTGCCAGCAGTGGGGCACGGTCGCCGAGGCCGGGGCGCCGACGGCGGGCGTGACCGTCGCCCGGTCGGTCGCGACCCCGGCCCAGCCGATCGCCGAGGTCGCCGCGGACGCCGCGAGCACCTGGCCGAGCGGCGTCGACGAACTCGACCGGGTGCTGGGCGGCGGCGTCGTCCGGGGTGCCGTCGTGCTGCTCGCGGGGGAACCCGGGGTCGGAAAGTCGACCCTCCTGCTCGACGTCGCGTCGCGGGCCGCCTCCCTCGACAGAACGGTCCTCTACGTCACCGCCGAGGAGTCGGCGGCGCAGGTGCGCCTGCGGGCCGAGCGGATCGGCGCGCTGCGGCCCCGCCTGATGCTCACCGCCGAGACCGACCTCGCGACCGTCCTCGGCCACGTCGAGATGGTCGCGCCCGACCTTCTCGTCGTCGACTCCGTCCAGACCGTCGCGAGCGACGCCGTCGACGGGACGGCGGGCAACATGAGCCAGGTGCGGGAGGTGACGGCCAGCCTGATCCGGGTCGCGAAGGCCCGGGCGATGGCCACGCTCCTCGTCGGTCACGTCACCAAGGACGGCGGGATCGCCGGTCCCCGCGTCCTGGAGCACCTCGTCGACGTCGTCTGCCAGTTCGAGGGCGACCGGCACTCGCGGTTGCGGCTCCTGCGCGCCGTCAAGAACCGGTACGGCCCGACGGACGAGGTGGGGTGCTTCGACCTGACCGAGTCGGGGATCGTCGGCCTCGCCGACCCGAGCGGTCTCTTCCTCTCCCGCCACGAGTCGCCGGTGTCCGGGACGGCGGTGACCGTCACCCTGGAGGGACGGCGCCCGCTCGTCGCCGAGGTCCAGGCCCTCGTCGCGGAAAGCGCCCTCGCCAACCCCCGCCGGGCGACCTCCGGCCTCGACAGCAGCCGGGTGTCGATGATCCTGGCGGTTCTCGACCGCAGGCTCGGCGCGGGCCTGGCGCGCCGCGACACCTACGTCGCCACGGTCGGCGGCGTCCGTCTCGCCGAGCCTGCCGCCGATCTCGCCCTCGCCCTCGCCCTCGCCAGCGCCCACTCCGACCAGCCTCTCCGGCGGGGACTGATCGCGGTGGGCGAGGTCGGGCTCGCCGGGGAGGTCCGCCCGGTGACGGGCGTGGAGCGGCGCCTCGCCGAGGCCGCGCGTCTGGGATTCACCCATGCGATCGTGCCGGCGGGAGGCCCTGGCTCCTTCTTGAACGGCATGGCCGTCCTGGAGGTCCCCGACCTGGCGACGGCGATCGCCGGGGCGATGCAGCCGGGCGACGGAACCGTTTCCGGACACCGCTGAAGGCCTCCCTTCCCCGTTTGCCGCCCCCAGGTCAGTACACTGCCCCGGGGGGCCTGCGGGATGTAGGTCCGGGACAACGGCTCAGACGGCGACCTCCAGGGGGTTATGTGGCACACGAGCGCTCCGCCGAGGAGTTGCTGCGCGCCACCTTGGCCGCGGTGGCGCCCGGCACCGAGCTCCGGGACGGCCTGGAACGCATTCTCCGCGGGCGCACCGGGGCGTTGATCGTCCTCGGTCAGGACCCCACGATCGAAGAGGTCTGCACGGGCGGTTTCGTGCTCGACGTCGAGTTCTCCGCCACCAGGCTCCGTGAGCTGGCGAAGATGGACGGCGCCATCGTCACCGACAGCGACATCACGAAGATCGTCCGAGCCGCTGTGCAGCTGGTGCCGGACGCCTCGATCGAGACGAGCGAGTCGGGGACACGCCACCGGACGGCCGAGCGGGTCGCCAAGCAGACCGGTTTCCCGGTGATCTCGGTGAGCCAGTCGATGCGCATCGTCGCCCTGTACGTCGGCGGGCTCCGCTATGTGCTCGAAGCTTCCGACGCGATCCTCGCCAAGGCGAACCAGGCCCTGGCCACGCTGGAGCGGTACAAGTCCCGCCTCGACGAGGTGACGGGCACCCTCTCCGCGCTGGAGATCGAGGACCTCGTCACCGTCCGGGACGTCTCGATCGTCGTACAGCGTCTGGAGATGGTCCGGCGGATCTCCGAGGAGATCGCGCACTATGTCGTCGAGCTCGGCACCGACGGGCGGCTGCTCTCCCTCCAGCTCGACGAGCTGATCGGCGGTGTCAGCCCCGACCGGGAGCTCGTGATCCGCGACTACCTCGACGCCGCCCGCCGTGAACGCACGATGGTCGACGTCCTCGACGAACTGGCCCAGATCGGGCCGAGCGAGCTGGTCGATCTTGCCTCTATGGCACGGGTTCTCGGCTTCTCGACGGCGGGCGAAGCTCTCGACGCCGCGGTGAGCCCGAAGGGCTACCGGCTCCTCCACAAGATCCCTCGCCTGCCCGGCGCGATCGTCGAACGGCTCG
>JAUPKQ010000178.1 GCA_030837345.1 Actinomycetota bacterium
AGGACCGTCCAGTGGTCCGGGTGCCGCGCGAGATGGTCGCCGAGCGCCGCCTCCAGCGCGGCGTCAGCCAGGCCCGCGAGGGCCGCCCCGACCCCGGGCATCGCGTCGGCGGGGACACGGGCGACGAGGTCGTGGGCCGCGAAGCGCAGCAACTGGCGGCGGTAGGCGACGCGCAGGGCGTCCACCGGCGGGCCGGCGCCGACGGCGGCCAGGAGCTCCCCGCGCATCTCGCCCGCCGAGGGGAGGCGACCGTCACCGGCGAGGACCGTCCAGTGGTCCGGGTGCCGCGCGAGGTGGTCGCCGAGCGCCGCCGAGGTGCCGAGGACGGCGAGCAGCCGGTCGCGGACCGGGCCACCGGAGCTCAGGACAGCCCGCAACCGCGCCGCCCCGGCGGCGTCGAGGGATTCGAGCAGGCGGATCAGCCCGGTCAGCGCCTCGTCGGGATCGGGAACCTCCCCGAGCGCCGTCACGAAAGCGTCTCCGCCGGGCTCCTCGGCGGGGTCGAGCAGCCCCGCGAGGACCCGGTCGGCGAGCAGCCGCTCTGCCCTCGCCGGATCGCCGAACCCCAGCCGCGCCAGCTGCGCGATCAGGCTCGACTGCCGCATCGGTGCACTCACGCGGTCACGGTACCCGCCCTCCGCCGGAGGCGAGCCAGGTGTGCGCCGGTGCCGTTGCGACGGGATGCCTTCCGGCCGGCGGTGAGTGCGCCGCCGACGCGGATGGGGGATGGGGGTGGTGCTGTCGTCGATGTCGCGACGGTCCGGCCTGTGGTGGTTATGGTGGGGGAGCACGCGCCCCGTCCGTGAACACAACTGTCCGCTGCCGACCGGAAGGGCCTTTCAGAGATGATCCGTGGCGACCTGAACGATGTGACCATCGACCGCGTGGTCGAGTTCAGCGGGCCGATCCGGACGGTGGCCGAGGTTCTGCCGGACGTGCCTGCCGAGTTCTGGCGTGCGCACGAGGAATCGTTCGTGCCGGACTACTGGGATCCGGGAACCGACGCCTACCTCGCGAACGTGCAGACCTGGGTGCTGCGTCGCGGGGGCCTGACGATCGTGGTCGACACGGGTATCGGCAACGACCGGAGCCGGCCGCAGATCCCGGTGTTCGCGCACCTGCAGACCGATTTTCTCGAACGGCTCAGCGCTGTCGTGCGCCCCGATGACGTCGACATCGTCGTCAACACCCACATCCACTACGACCACGTCGGCTGGAACACGATGCTCGTCGACGGCGAGTGGCGACCCACGTTCCCGAATGCGCGATACATCGTTCCCCGAGCCGACTACGACTACTTTCACCCCGGCAACGAGTCCAGGATGCGCGCGCCCGAGAACGCGGACGAGAAGCGCCGCTTCGACGGTATCCGGCTGGTTTTCGCGGACAGTATCGCGCCGATCGAAGCCTCCGGCCAGCTCGAGTTGTGGACCGGTGAGTACGCCATCGACGACGCCTTCAGCATGGCGCCCGCCCCGGGGCACACGCCCGGCTCCTCCGTGCTGCGGCTGGCCACCCGTGACACGCGGGCACTTTTTGTGGGTGACATGCTGCACAGCCCCGCACAAATCATGCGACCGGAGTGGCGCAGTTCCTTCGACCTTGATGCGGCTACCGCGCGGGAGTCACGCCAGGCGTGGATCGCCGAGGCCGCGCGCACTGGCGCGGTCGTGTTCCCGGCGCACTTCCCCGGCCCTGGCGCGGCGTTGGTGGGACCGGATGGACGGGAGGGCCACTACGCCGTCACCCGGTGGGTTACCGTCCCACCGGGCTCCCTCGAGGGATCCATCACCTGACCTGAGGCTACAGCAGGTGCAGGTAGCGCCGGAGCTCGAACGGCGTCACCTGATGGCGGTAGTCGACCCACTCGGCGCGCTTGTTGCGCAAGAAGAAGTCGAAGACGCCCTCGCCGAGGGTCTCGGCGACGAGCTCGGACTCCTCCATCGCCTTGATCGCGCTCTCCAGCGAACCGGGCAGCGGCTTGATGCCGAGGGCGCGGCGTTCGGCGTCCGTGAGCTCCCAGACGTTGTCCTCGGCGCCCTCGGGGAGCTCCAGGCCGTCCTCGACGCCGCGCAGTCCCGCCGCGAGCAGCAGCGCGTAGGCGAGATAGGGGTTGCAGGCCGAGTCGAGCGCCCGGTACTCGATGCGGGTGGAGTTGCCCTTGCCCGGCTTGTACATCGGGACGCGGATGAGGGCCGACCGGTTGTTGTGCCCCCAACACACATAGCTGGGGGCCTCGCCACCGCCCCAGATGCGTTTGTAGGAGTTGACCCACTGGCTGGTGACGGCGGTGATCTCCGCGGCGTGGGTGAGGATCCCGGCGATGAACTGCCGGGCGACCTTGCTCAGCTGGAACTCGGCGCCGGCCTCGTGGAAGGCGTTGCGGTCGCCCTCGAACAGCGACAGGTGGGTGTGCATGCCCGAGCCGGGGTGGCCGACGAGGGGCTTGGGCATGAACGAGGCGAAGAACCCCTGCTCCAGCGCGACCTCCTTGACGACGGTCCGGAAGGTCATGATGTTGTCCGCGGTGCTCAGGGCGTCGGCGTAGCGCAAGTCGATCTCGTTCTGGCCCGGGCCGCCCTCGTGGTGGCTGAACTCGACGGAGATGCCCATCGACTCCAGAACCGAGATGGCGGCGCGGCGGAAGTCGTGGGTCGTCCCCCGGGGGACGTGGTCGAAGTACCCGGCCTTGTCGACGGGGATCGGCTCCTCGCCCGGGACCGGCTCCTCCTTGAACAGGTAGAACTCGATCTCCGGATGCGTGTAGAACGTCAGCCCGTGGCTCGCGGCCTTGGCGAGCGTGCGCTTCAGCACGTGCCGGGGGTCGGACAGGGAGGGCTCGCCGTCCGGGGTGAGGATGTCGCAGAACATCCTCCCGGTGCCCTGGTGCTCCCCGCGCCAGGGCAGGACGGTGAAGGTCGCCGGATCGGGCTTGACGAGCATGTCCGCCTCGGACACGCGGGCGAGTCCTTCGATGGCCGATCCGTCGAACCCGATGCCCTCCGCGAAGGCCCCCTCCAGTTCGGCGGGTGCGACCGCGACCGACTTGAGGGAACCGAGAACGTCGGTGAACCAGAGCCTGACGAACCGGATGTCACGCTCCTCGATGGTCCGGAGCACGAACTCCTGCTGTCTGTCCACGATGGATCTCCGCGGTTCGGGGGCGGTGGCCCAGGCTGCGAGGCAGGGTCTTGACAGGGCGGCCGGCATGGGGGATCCGCGTCTGCCAGGGACGGATGTCCCACTGGCACCAGGCTAGCCCGGACAGCACGGAAACCACGCCACACCCGCGCCTCCTCGGTCCGCGCCGGAGGGAACCGTACGGTCGTCACTGTGAGTCAAACTTTCTTCACGTGTCGAGGCACGTCGTCGGGTCGTCCCCGTTTCGTCGCGGAGGAACCGGCAGTGGGTCCGTGGTCGGCGGACATCCTGCACGGCGGTCCGCTGGCGGCGCTCGGCGTCCGCGCCTGTGAACAGGCCTGCCGGGGGGACGAGAGCGTGTCCAGCCGGCCCTGCGGGGCGGCCCTGCGCGCGAACGTCGAGTTCCTGACCCCCGCGCGGACCGGCAGGCTCGACATCCGGTCGAGGGTGGTGCGCACCGGACGCCGCAGCACCCTCGCGGAGGCCGAGATCAGCGTGGGCAGCAAATGCGTCCTGCTGGCGCGCACCTGGATGCTGCGGGCGACGGTCGAGAACACCCCCGCGAGCGCCCGGGCCGTCGCCGTGGCCGCCGCCGATCCCACCGGGCTCCCCCCGGACCCTCTCTACCGTGCCCCCGGGGCCTGTCCCCCGGCCATGACCGACTGGGCGTTCCCGTACGCCCGGGCGATCGAGTGGCGGCGGGTGTCCGGCGAGCCGGGCAGTCCGGAGGCCGCCGTCGCCTGGGCCCGGCAACGTATCCCGCTGCTGCCGGACGAGGAGCCGACGAGCCTGCAACGCGCCGTCCTCGTCGGAGGCTCGGCCTACGGCATCTCGGCCGCCTACGACTGGGACCGCTGGTCCTTCGTCAACGTCGACCTCACCGTCCATCTCTCGCGGAGGATCGAGGGCGAGTGGGTGCTGCTGGACGCCCGGACACGGTACGAGCGGATCGGGACGGGGCTGACGACCTCGACGCTGCACGACGAGAACGGGATCGTCGGCACCGGGTCCCAGTCCCTCCTGGTCTATCGGCTGGCCGGGAGCGGGAGCGCGTGACGGACCCGCCCCCGGCACCCGTCAGTCCTCGAAACTGTGCTCGGCGGCCGGGAAGACGCCGGCACGGACCTCGTCGGCGTAGGCGCGGGCGGCGTCCGTCATCACCGACCGCAGGTCGGCGTACCGCTTGACGAACCGCGGCGACCGGCCGCCGACGGCGCGCAGACCCATCATGTCCTGCCAGACCAGGACCTGGCCGTCGCAGTCGGGACCGGCACCGATACCGATCGTCGGGATCTCCAGGGCCTTGGTGATCTCGGCGGCGGCCGACGCGGTCATCATCTCCAGGACGACGGCGAAGGCCCCTGCCTCGGCGACGGCCCGGGCGTCGTCCAGGAGACGCCGGACGTTCTCGGCACCCCGCCCCTGGACCCGGTACCCGCCCATCGAGTGCTCCGACTGCGGGGTGAACCCGATGTGGGCCATCACCGGGATGCCGGAGCCGACGAGCTGTTCGATGCTGGGCGCGATCCGGCGACCGCCCTCGAGCTTGACGGCGTGGGCGCAGCCTTCCTTCATCATCCGCATCGCCGTGGCGAGCGCCTGGTCCGGACCGGACTGGTACGAGCCGAACGGCAGGTCCGCCACGACCAGGGAGCGCCGGGCGCTGCGCGAGACCGCACGCACCAGGGGCAGCAGCTCCTCGACGGTGACGGGGACGGTCGTCTCGTAGCCGAGGACGTTGTTGGCGGCGGAGTCCCCGACGAGCAGGACGGGGATGCCCGCCTCCTCGAAGATCGAGGCGGAGTACTGCTCGTAGGCGGTGAGCATCGCGAACTTCTCACCGCGGCGCTTCATCTCACGCAGGTGATGGACCCTCACGCGACGCGGAGGCGGGAGGGGGACCGCTCCCGGTGCCGCGGCGTCCGCGGGTACCGCGCCGTACGGGTTGGGCTGCTCGCTCACGGGTCCTCCTGGGGTTCTCGTCATTCCCGCTGATCGACACGCTGCCACACGGCGGGTGCCGTGTCACCGGCGGCCCCGGCCCGGTCTCACGCGGGTGCCGGACGGCGGGAGCGGGCGTCACTGGGTACGGTCGTGCCGGGGTGTGCCCGGTCCGGTCCCCGCGGACGCGGACCGGCGTGCGCCCGGCAGGCGGGACGACGGGGCCCGGCCACGGGCCTGACAACGGGTGGGAGCGCGGGCATGGCGGATCTGACGATCGGGTACGCGGCGATGCTGGAGCAGTTCGGGCCGCAGGAGGTGGTCGGGTACACGGCCCTGGCGGAGGAACACGGCTTCTCCGGCTGCATGGCCGCGGACCACTTCCAGCCCTGGGTGCCCGCGCAGGGACAGGCGGCCTTCGTCTGGAATGTTCTGACGGCGGTGGGTGAACGCACCCGGGGCGATCTGGGGCCGGGGGTGACCTGCCCGTCCTTCCGCTTCCACCCCGCGCTGGTCGCGCAGGCGGCGGCGACGCTCGAGGCGATGTACCCGGGCCGGTCGTGGCTCGGCGTCGGCTCGGGTGAGGCCCTCAACGAGCACGTCGTCGGGGGGTACTGGCCGGAGGCCGGGGAACGGTCACTGCGGATGTTCGAGGCGATCGAGGTCATCAAGAAGCTCTTCGACGCCTCGCTCGCGGGCAAGGACGTCAAGCACGCCGGACGGTTCTTCACGATGGAGTCCGCCCGGCTGTGGACGATGCCGCAGGCCGCGCCCCCGATCCTCGTCGCGACGGCCGGGCCGATCAACGCGAAGAAGACCGGGCGGTTCGCGGACGGGATCATCACCGTCGGCGCGCCGCTGGAGAAGATCGGCGGGCTGTTCGACAGGTTCGCGGAGGGTGCGCGCGAGGCGGGCAAGGACCCCGACACGATGCTCAAGGTGCTCCAGGTCCATCTGTCCTGGGCCCCGACGGACGCCGAGGCCCTGGCGAACGCGGTCACCGAGTGGCCCAACGGGGGGATGAAGTTCCCGAAGGCGGACATCCGCTCCCCCCACGACTTCGCCCAGCTGGCCTCCCTCGTCCGGCCGGAGGACTTCGAGGGCCGCATGGTGATCTCGTCGGACCCCGACGTCCACCGCGCCCACGTCCAGCGCTACGCCGACCTCGGCTTCGACCGGATCTACCTGCACAACGTCGGCCGCAACCAGAAGGAGTGGATCGAGGTCTTCGGCCAGGAGGTCCTGCCGAAGCTGCACCGCTAGAGGATCGCCGCCGAGGATCGCTACTCGGACTCCTCGCGCCGAAGGCGCTCCTCCTCGTCGAGACGCCGCGTCCGCTCCGCCGCCGAGATCAGGGCCCGGGCAGCCTCCTTCGCGGTGGGGTACGGGCCCATCAGGTTCTTGCCCTGCCCCTTGTCGTCGTCGGTCTGCACCTGACCGGTGCGGATGTTGAACCAGTACCGGGGCGTGTCGGCCATGTCCGGCAGGCTAGGCCCGGACGGCACACGGCGCGAGGGCTCGCGCGCCACGTCCTAGACTCGCCGTATGTCCACCGCCGCTGCCCCCGCGTCGACAGCACCGCTTCGAACGCTCCGTCCGGGTGTCGTCGGGCCTCCCCGGCCGGTACCGGCGGGCATCCGCCGTCCGGAGTACGTCGGGCGCCCCGGCGCCAGCCCGTACACCGGCCCCGAGGTCAAGGACGCCGACACGATCGCGGCGATGCGGGTCGTGGCGCGGCTGGCGGCGCGGGCGCTCGCCGAGGTCGCCTCGCACATCGCCCCGGGGGTGACGACCGACGAACTCGACCGGGTCGGGCACGAGTTCATCCTCGACCACGGGGCCTATCCGTCGCCGCTCGCCTATCCGGGCAGCGGCCGGGGGCCTGCCTTCCCGAAGTCCCTGTGCACCAGCGTCAACGAGGTGATCTGTCACGGCGTCCCGGACTCCACGCCGCTCGGGGACGGTGACATCGTCAACATCGACATCACGGCCTACCTCGACGTCGACGGCATCGCGGTGCACGGGGACACCGACGCGACCTTCCCGGTCGGTGACGTGGACGACGAGTCCCGGCTGCTCCTCCAGCGCACCGAGCTGGCGATGAAGCGCGGGATCAAGGCGATCGCGCCGGGCCGGCAGATCAACATCATCGGGCGGGTGATCGAGTCCTACGCCCGCCGGTTCGGCTACGGCGTGGTGCGGGACTTCACCGGTCACGGCATCGGGACGGCCTTCCACTCCGGGTTGATCATCCCGCACTACGACGCCGCCCCGGACCACGCCACGGTGATCGAGCCGGGGATGACCTTCACCGTCGAGCCGATGCTCACCCTGGGTACCGCGGAGTGGGAGATGTGGGACGACGGCTGGACCGTCGTCACGAAGGACCACCGCCGGTCCGCCCAGTTCGAACACACGGTCCTCGTCACGGAGACGGGTGCGGAGATCCTCACCCTCCCGTGACGGCCCATCACCAACCAGCACCTTCCGGCAGGTTCCGACGCAAGGGGAGCGCCACATGACCACGCACCACCTGATCACAGACCTCGGCGACATCGGGTTCGGGGTCGACATCGGGGGGTCCGGGATCAAGGGAGCCCCCGTCGATCTCGTCGCCGGCACCTTCCGGTCGGAGCGCACGCGGATCCCGACCCCGCAGCCGTCGACGCCGGCCGCGGTCTCCGACGTCGTCGCCAAGGTGGTCTCGTCGTTCGGGATCGAGGCCGGTGAACGGCCGGTCGGGGTGACCTTCCCCGCGGTCATCCTCCACGGCGTCGCGAAGACGGCGGCGAACGTCGACAAGAGCTGGATCGACACCGACGTCGACACCCTCCTCACCGCGCGCCTCGGCCGCTCCGTCCACGTGGTGAACGACGCCGACGCGGCCGGCTACGCCGAGGTCCGGTACGGCGCCGCGAAGGGCGCCGGAGGGGTGGTGATCGTCGTGACGCTCGGTACGGGCATCGGATCCGCCCTCTTCGTCGACGGGACCCTCGTACCGAACACCGAACTCGGGCACCTCGAGATCGGGGGCAGGGACGCCGAGAGCCGGGCCGCCGACAGCGCCCGCGACACCGAGAAACTCTCGTGGGAGGAGTGGGCCAAACGGCTCCAGAAGTACTTCCGCACCGTGGAGAACCTCTTCTGGCCCGATCTGTTCATCGTCGGCGGCGGCGTGAGCAAGAAGAGCGAGCGGTTCCTGCCCCTGCTCACCCTGCGGACCCCGATCGTCCCGGCGTCGTTGCGCAACGACGCCGGGATCATCGGAGCCGCCATGCTCGCCGCGGAACTCGGCTGACGGCTGGCGGCTGGCGGCCGACGCCGCCGGGTGAAGGCTCAGTCCTGGTCGAAGAAACGGTCGATGTCGTCGGCGTCCGAGAGAGCCGCGCTGTTCTCCGCGACGGACTGCAGATAGCGCAGGGCCCCTTCCTTGCCGAAGGCACTCCCGGCGACCGACCCGGCGATGGAGGCCAGGGCGGTGACGAAGGCGAGCCGGGCCGTGTCCGACTCGCCGGACTCGGTGAGGATGAAGTGCATGGCTTCATGATCACCGATCATTTGGAAACGGATGAACGCGGCCGCGCGCTGATTGGCCCGCGCAGCGATCCGACGCTCGACGGTTGACATCCTTCTCCCCTCACGGTCCGTTCTCGGACCGTCCACGCGGTCAACGGCAACAGACCCGCCGTCCGGACGCAACCCGGTCGGGGACCGGAACACCCGTGCGCGGACGAGGACCGACCCGTTCGGCCGTCCGTCGGCACCCTGCGTGCCGGGGCGGACACCCAGGTGTCGCATCCGGCGCAGGCCGCCCCTCAGCCCCTCGCCCGACGGCACGTCACCGATCCTCGCCGACCTTCGCGTCGAAGGCGCCCCGGCGGCGAACACCGATCGCTTCGTCACCGGCGGCGGCTGGATCCAGTCCCCGGAGGGCGCGTACACCCCGGATGAACAGACCTCTCTCCAGACGCAGGACTTGCGGCAATACAGGGCGTCTGGGCACAACTCGTGAGATCTGAACGGGCTGATCCGCTGGACGCCGTTCTCCTGGAACCGGGTGCCGCACTCCGCATAGGGTCGGACGGTGACAGCGCACGAGATCGCCCCGAGGCTGCCCGTGATCGATGTGCTGCGAGACCGGTGCCGGGCGCTCGCCGTCCTGGACCTGATCATTGACGGCGACGATCCCACCCACATCTACACCACCGCATGGGGCGACGACGAAGCGACGTTGATGAGCAACGGCAGCGGCGACGAGTGGAACATCGTGTTCACCGCCGACGGCGCCTTCATTCGGGTCTTCACCCACGAGTCCGCCATGACACCCTACCGCGAAGTGTGGCCGGGACTGCTCGACGGCCTTCCCGCCGCCTTCCGCCGTCAGGTCGAGGAACCGGCGTTCTGCGATGAGGAAGGGCACTTCCTGGCCACCGCGGTGCTCTGGCGGCTCGCCGGGCACGACCAATGGCACCTCAGCGAGAACGTTCACCTCCCCGCCTCACGCGGACCGCACGACACCGATCCGGACGGATCCGGCATGCTCGAGATCCTGCTCGACGACATCGCCGACCGCTACATCAAGTTCGCCAGGGACTACTACGAGATCGACGCCGACCCGGCGGCGGTCGAACACATCATCCAGGGACACTCACTTACGGACCTCGTCATCCGGACACTGAACCCCGACACCACGATCGCCGACCTGCGCGACGACATCGCACTGATCAGGTACCCCGTCCAGGACGCGTGACGCGGCCCCGGTTCCGGCCCGGAGGGCGGGCGGCCCGGCTCCTCGGCAACGTCAGGCTGAGATTTTGGCGTCGCTGGCGGACAGGTCCAGGAACATGACGTGAAGGCCGACCAGTCCGTGGTCGGGATGGTTGAAGGCGTCCGGCACCGTGGCGAGGATGTCGAAACCGAGGACTCGCCACAGCGCGACGGCGGAGGTGTTCGTCTCGACCACGGCGTTGAACTGGATACTGCGGTAACCCTGCGCGCGAGCCCAGTCGATGACATGGACCCCCAGGGCGCGGCCCACGCCCCGTGCCTGATGCCGCGGGTCGACCATGAAGGAGGCGGTAGCGACGTGGCTTCCGCGGCCGGGGCGATTGGGGCCCATCTTGGCGCTACCGAGCATGACGCCGGCGTCCAGCGCGACGACGGTCCGCCCTGGTACCGACTCCATCCACCACGGCCGGGCCTCGTCCAGACCAAGCCCCTCGGGGTAGGCGTACGTCCTCCCTTGCGCGACAATCTGCGCGAAGAACGGATAGATGCGAGCCCAGTCGTCGTCCACCGCGTCACGGATCAGCACCAGTGCACCGTAGAAGCCCTCGCCACCCCCATGCACCTGGTTTCGACCCGCAGCCGATACCGACCGCGTCGAGCCTAGGGTTGCGGGTCGCAGCAAGCCCGAGACGTCCAGCGACGCCTGACGGGTGATCTCCGGGCGATGCCCCGGGCGCCGGCAGAACCGGGCGGATCTATCCGCTGTCGCGCGGCAGTCGCCCGCATCCGGTGTGATCTTGCTGAAGGTTCAGAAGGATGCACCCGTGTGGATTGAGCGCATCGGTTGCTGGACATCTGCCAACCGAGGTCCGGAAACTGCTCCTGGAGACCGACGGAGTGGACGGGGAGCAGTGAAAGCGGGGGCCGTTGTGATGACGCGCGCAGGTCGGGACCGGACCGGGCCGAGAACCCGACCTCCAACAGGGTCACCGTGGTGACGTGTCAGGGCTCCACCTGCGTCCGTACTTCGGCACCCACTGGGCACCGTCGGTCTACCTGAGCCGAGGCTTCAAGACCCCGGCATTGCACCGTCCGAACGCCTCGACCGCCGGCATACCGAACACGCACAAGGTCTGCGCCCACGGATCCCCGACGATGCCGTACCCATGATCCCGAGGGACGAAGATCATGAAGTCCCCGTCCGGGAACAGGCCTCCGTCGTCCCACCGCAGGTCTTCATGCGGCACGCCCAGCGCATGGGGCCGGAACATCACAGACGGGTGCACCCCGTCATGGAACGCCACCGACTCGTACCACTCAGTGCAGTCCTGCAAGGCCCCCAGAACAAACCCCGCCACCGACACTCTGCCCTCGGCGAACCCCACCCGGGAAGCTGCCGTCGAAGATCGGGGACAGGTCCCATGACGCCGACGGCTCGGGAGGAATGACCGCCCACAACTCCTGGCCGAGATCCCACTCGACCTCGCCCCAGGGATCCACCTCCACGTCGGCAATGTACGCCGACACTCACGGAAGCCATCTTCGGGTTGGTCGTTGCTCGCCAGGCCGGCAGCGATGCGCTCGTTCCACGACGGCCTGGTCAGGATGCGGCGGCAGGAGTCCTCGAAGGCTTGCCGTCGGGATGCCCCTCCCGCCCGGGCCGCTTCAGCCGCGGGTGCGGACCAGTTGAACGACGCGGCCCACGTTCACCGTCCATCCGACGCCGAAGACCCGAGGAACGATCAAGCGCGGGTTGTCCGGTGCCCACA
>JAUPKQ010000179.1 GCA_030837345.1 Actinomycetota bacterium
GTCCCGACCTGGACGAGGTCGTCGAAAGGCTCACCCCGCCCGCGGAACCTTCCGGCGAGATGGTGCACCAGCGGCAGGTGGGACTCGACGACCTGATGACGAACCGCGATCCGTCGGGGATCGTGGCTGTCCAGAGCCGCGAGCCTGTGCACCAGGTCGTCGGCGCACCCGGGCGGCGACGGCGCGGGTGCGCCGCGCCGTTCGCCGTCCCTCGTCACTAGGTCCTCCGACCCCCGATGTGTGTCAGGCGTACCCAGGATCCCTCGCTGTCGGCGCCGGTTGCCACCTGACCGACCAAGGCCTCCAACACCGACCAGGCGAAGCTGGTGCGCTGGGGAAGATCCAGGGCCGGTCCCGTCACCAGGACGTCGAGGGTGTTGGGGTGCAGCGTGAACGCCGCCTTGAGGTTCGCCCCCGGATGTGGTTGGTGGTCGAGGAGGAGGGCACATGCCTCGTCCACGGCGATCCGGAGGTCCTCGATCTCGTCCAGGGTGAGGTCGAGGCGAGCGGCCAGGCCGGCCGTCGCCGTTCGGATCACCGCCAGATAGGCCGGATCCGCCGGAACGCGCAGGTGGACGGTGTCGGTTGTGTTGGTGTCTTCGTCCCGTTCAATCATGGTCACCATTGGCTCGTTGCCCTTTCACCGTGACTGTTTCCCCGCGCCTGTCCGTTCCCCCGAACGATTGATCGGATCAATGGGGGGTGGCGTTACGGCCCGTTCGTGGCCGTCACCGGGCGGATCTGTGAGGGCATTCGTCAGCGTACGGGAGGGGCCGGATCACGAGCGGGGCCGGATCGGCCCCTTCGCGGTCCGGGCCCTTCGTGGCCAGGGGTCAGGAGCCAGGAGTTGTGGGGGCTGGGGTCAGGGGTCGGGCCCGGCGACCTGGAAAGCGCAGGCCCGTCCGCTCCGGATCAACAAGGCCCGGCCCGGTGGCGCGTCGAGCAGCGTCGGTACCCGGGCTCCGAAGGCGCTGCCGTCCCCTGGCCCGATGGGTGCGAGCAACACGGCGATTCCTCCCGCGCGAAGGCGGGCGACGAGCCCCCGGAAGGTGATCGCCATCTCGTCCGGGGTGGTTCCCAGCAGGACATGGGGACCGGGGCCGACGGGCCATCCCGTTCCGGACGGGCGGGCCGTCGCCCCGCCGTCCGCTCTCGTCAGTAGCTCTTCCTCCAGTGTGACGTCGGTGAGGACGCCACCGGCGTCGACGACGAGCGTCGACGCCGGGTAGCGGTCGAGCAGGGCGAGGAGCGTGCGTGCGTCCTGTCGCACCTCATGGCCGGACAGGATCGCGAAGGGTGGTGCGCCGGCCGTCGGCAGGTCCTCAGCGGTCCGGAGGATGTCCCCGGCCCGGTTCGGCACCGAGGCAGCACCGGCCAGCGGAGAGCCCGGATCGGTGACCGCGACGACATGGCGTCCCGCCGCCAGAAGAACCTTGACCGCGGTTCCGAGAGTCGTGGACCGGCCAGATCCGGGTACCCCGGCGACGATCCAGCCGAACACGTCGGAGGGGGGCCCGACGGGCGAGACGTCGTCCCCGCCGAGGCCCAGGGGCAGCACCCCGGCGTCCACGAGGGTGGAGACGTCGCCGTCGAGCGCGTCGAACAGGTCTGCTGCCGTGACCCGGGCCGGTACGGGGGACAAACGCAGCGGTGGCGGCCACGGCGTCACCGTTGCTTCTGCTCCGTCGGCAGCGCCACGTCGTCGACGCCCCGGCCCCCGGGGGAGATCGTCGAGCACGATCTGGGCCTCGGCCCCCTTCCCTCCCGGAAGAACGCGCACGATGCGTCCGGGAGGCATGGAGGAGGGGACCTCTGCCGCCGTGACGCCCGCCAGGACCAGCTCGGCCGGATCGGCCGCCCGGAGCAGGAACCTCTCGGTCAGGAGCCCCGACAGCGGCCCGGAGATGAGGGACCTCCCGCCCGTCACCGCCAGCCGGACGCCCGCCGCCGACCCGTTGCGCGCGAGTCGGACCAGGTCGTCGACGAGCCGACCGTGATCCACCGGCAACCAGGCGTCGAGCACCTGCTCCCATCCGTCGACGAGCAGCAGCACCGGCGGAACCCGGACGCCGGGACCTCCCTCCGCCGGACCTGCCCGCAACCGTGCCAGCAGTCGTGCCAGCAGCCGTGCGGCCCGTTCGACATCGGCGACGGGCACGACGGTCCCGACATGGGCCAGCCCCTCGAGACCGGTCAGACGTCCTCCGCCGTCCACGGCATGAACGTGTACCGGCCGGAGGAGACGCCCCCCGGCCCCCGCCACGGCCTTGAGCACCTCGGTGCGCCCTGTTCCCGGCGCACCGACGACGGCCAGATGGCCCTGGGTGGAGAGGTCCCAGCAGAGAGGCTCGCGCGTCTGCGACTCGGGGACGTCGACGATCCCGAGGATGAGACCGTCGTGCGTCCGGCCGCCCGCGGCGGGCGGCCCGAGCAGCGCCGGGAGATCGGCCCGGCGCACGACCGCAGGCAGCGGCGGCATCCAGAACGGTGTGGCCACGGGTAAGCCGTCGAAGGCGCAGGCTGCCCGGCAGACGGCGACGGCGGCAGCCAGGTCGTCACGGCCAGGGGCGCTCTCGGCGGCCACCGTACCGAGGGAGGTGCTGGAGGCCGAGACCGGGATCTCGTGCTCCGGGCGCCAGGCGGTGGGCAAAGCGGTGTCCCTCCGCAACTGTCTGACTGACGGCCCGGGCCGAGGCGGGGGTCTCCCGCCGACCTGCGCGGCCTGGAACGTCACGAGCTGTCCGCCGCCCACCCGGAACAGGCCCCGGCCCGGTGTGTCAGCGGGGAGGCCGGCCGCGTCTCCGGCGTCGACGACGTCTTCTGAGTCGAGGCGGTCCCGGACGCGCAGGGCGATGCGCAGGTTGATGTTCGCCCGCATCTCCGCGGTGACCACGCCCGAGGGACGCTGCGTCGCGAGGACCAGATGGACGCCGAGGGAACGCCCGACCCCCGCCACACGGACCAGACCGGTCATGAGCTCGGGGAGCTCCTCCGACAACACCCGGAACTCGTCGACCACGACCACCAGCCGGGGCAGCGCCGGGGACCCCGCCGACCGGCACCGCTCGTAGGCGTCGACGTCGGAGGCGTCCGCGGCGAGGAGAAGACGCTCCCGTCGGCGCAGTTCGGCGTTCAGCGAGGAGATCGCACGCCGGGCGAGGTGCGCGTCGAGGTCGGTGAGGACACCTGCGGTGTGGGGGAGATCCGACAGAGGGCCGAAGGCCGTGCCCCCCTTGTAGTCGACGAGCAACAGATGCAGTCGTTCGGGCGGATGGGAGACGGCGAGGGAGACGACCAGGGTCGTGAGGAGTTCCGACTTGCCCGCACCGGTCGTTCCGGCGAGGAGGACGTGAGGTCCCTGGCGGCCGAGGTCGATCAACCACGGCCCGTTGGCGGTGACACCCACGACGGCGGTGGTCGCGCGTTCCCTCTGTTGCCGGCGCCGGGCCCAGTCTGCCGCGATCCGCGCCGGATCGAGTTCGTGGGCACCCGGACCGAACGACGGAGCGAGCAGGTCGAACAGGTGGACCTGTGCGGGGAGCCCGATGGCGGCCCGGGCGGGTGTCGCGTCGTCCAGCCGGGCGAGATCACGCCCCAGCCGCTCCGCCCAGCAGGATCCGACGAGATCGGGCCGGAACCGGTGAGGCCTGTGTCCTCGGATCCTCAGCGTCGCCGTCGATCCCTCGCCGTCAGGGGACACCTCCACGGTCGCTCCGCATTCGGCGGGCAGCCGGGCGGTCCCGTCGTCGAGGCAGAGGATGACGACGCTGGGTCCGGCCGTCGCGAGCAGCGTCGCCACCGGGGGGTCGCGGCGGAGACGTTCCGCACCGTCGAGCACCAGCAGCGTGCGACCGGACCGGAGGGCGGAAAGGCTCGGCACGGCGTGAGGGAGCCAGGTCGCCCAGTTCCACGACCTCGCGGAGGCCGCCGGGGCCGTGAGGACGGCGATCCCCAGATCGCGCGGGGAGTTCAACACCGCTGCTTGCCCCACCAGGGACCGGGCCAGGGCCAGGACCTCCTCACGAGGCCCGGTGAGCCCGGCCACGCCTCCGACCTCCGGCGACGAGAGGTCGAGGGTGACCGGAGCGTCGGTGAGCAGCGGCGGCCGGACCCCGCCGGACGGAGAGCCACGGATCTCGATCGTGGACGCGACGTCACCGAGCCCCAGACGCAGGACGAGTTCGTCACCGTCCCCGGGACGTCGTTCCCACAACCGTTGCAGCGGACCGGCGGCGACCGCCCCGACCACCGCGGGATCCGGCCGGGCGAGGTGGGACGCGGAGTACTCGTCGGACAGCAGACGGTCCAGCTCGTCTGCGGTGTCCGCGGCCTCCGCGGCGTGGCGGGCGACCGCGCGCGCGTGATCGCTTCGACGTGCCCGCCGGTCCAGGAGATGCTGAACGATCATGATCAAGGGTGACGCCAGGGCGAACGCCAGATAGATCGGTTGGCCCGACCACCAGGCGAAGGGGACGGACACCACGAGAGGCAGGATCACGGTCGCCCAGGGGAGACGGGACCGGTCACCGTCCGGAGGAGCACCGGGAAGGGTCACCGTGCCTCCGGGCACCGGTGGCAGCAGCCTTGGTGCGGGGTTCACCAGAAGCCGCCCGGCGCCGTCCGGGTGCACGGCCGCCGGGCCGCCCCCGCTCGCCGGGGAGCCGTCCGCCGTCCGCAGCGCGAGCCGGTTGCCGCCGAGCTGGAGCGTCTCACCCGGTGCCCAGTCCGAGCCTTCCACCGTGACCACCGTGCCTCCCCCCAGCCTCGTGCCGTTCGCCGACCCGAGATCCCGGACCCGGACGACCGATCCCGCCGCCTCCAGCTCGGCATGCGAGCGTGAGACGCCGGGATCGGCGAGGACGAGCCCGGAACCGAGACCCCTGCCCAGCGTGGTGACCCCTGGCCGGAGGGGGTGGCGAGCCCCCGCACCGGGACCGGCGGTCACATGCACCTCGGCGAACCCGGCTCGCGTCCCCGCGTCACGGCCGTGGACCCCGCCGGCCCGGCCCACCGTGACCAGGGCGCCCTCCAGCAGCGGTGGCAACCCGAGAGGAACGTCGTCCACGCATCGGCCGTCGACGAACAGCTGGCCGGTACCGGTCACTCCCGGTGTGGCCGTCAGCGACCCGAGAACGACGCCCAAGGGTGTGCCCGGCGCCGCTGACACCTCGATGTCGGCCGTCGCCCCGGTGCGGGACGGGTCGACCACCGTCAACCGGACGGTGACGCAGCCCGCCCGGATCCCGGAGGACCCCGGACCGTCTCCCA
>JAUPKQ010000180.1 GCA_030837345.1 Actinomycetota bacterium
CGACCAACGGGCTGGGTTTCACCGTCGTCCAGTTCCAGCGCACGTTCGCCCTGCCCGAGATGTGGACCGGGATCATCGTGCTCGGCGTCGTCGGTGTGCTGCTCTCGATGCTCTTCAGAGTAATCGAGGCGAGGATCCTCACCTGGTACGAGGGCCTTCGCCACGCCCACCAACCCGGGGAGCCATGATGACGGACGACGACATTTTGCCGGTCGCTCTAACTAATGCCTCGACATTGCTCGACTATTGGACACCTCTTCTCGCCCGCCTCTGCATCGAAGAAGGCGTCTTCGACGCGTACGGCACGACGTGGCGACGTGACGATGATGTGGCGCGGGCCCTGGGGGTCAACCCCGGCGTCTTGGGGCGAATGGTCCGGGCGCTTTCTTCACGCGATGTCTTCGAGGAGAACGCCGACGGTGACCACCGCCTGACGGAACTCGGGCAGGCGTTCCTCTCCGCCCACGGCTTTCCGAAAGGTGTGGCGGGCTTCAAGCCGTGGGACCTCCATGCCTGGGCCGAGGCGCGGCACACGCTGCTGACGGGAGAGGCCGCCTTCCGCCATCACTACGGCACCGACTACTTCACCTGGATGAGTGGCCACGACGAGATATTCGCCGAGTTCAGCGAGGATATGAAGCTGCGGACCCTCGGCCTTCTCGCCTCCGGGATCTCGGCCTATCCCTGGCCGTCCGCCGGGACCGTCGTGGACGTCGGGGGTGGGTCCGGGTATCTGCTCTCGGCCGTCCTGGGGGAGAGACCCGATCTGAAGGGGATCCTGTTCGACCTTCCGGCCGCGCTCGCCGACGCCGAGGGGTACTACGACGGCTGCGGGCTCAGCGATCGGGTGACCATCACTCCTGGGGATTTCTTCGACGGCGTCCCCGCCGGGGCGGAGATCTATGTGATGGCCAGCGTGTTGCACGACTGGAGCGACGACGACGCCACGCGCATCCTCGGGACGTGCAGGAAGGCCATGACGCCGTCGTCCGCCCTGGTCGTGTACGAGACCGTTCTCGGAGAAGGACCGACTTCGCCTCTGTCCTTCGGGCTCGACGTGCACCTGGCGGTTCTGCTCAAAGGCAGGGAGAGAACCCGCTCGGAATGGAACGCGCTCTTCCGGAGCGCCGACCTACGGTTGACGCAGGTGATCAATACCCCCGGATTGAGCTGGATGGAGGTCGTCCCCGGCGAGGGGGAGGGCCCGCCGTCCCGGGCCTCCTCCCACGCCGTCACTCGTCGTCGAGGGTGACGACCCCGCGCGAACCGTCGAGCGTGACCCGCTGGCCGGTGCGCAGCCGCCGGGTCGCGTCGGTGACACCGACGACGGCGGGGATGCCGTACTCGCGGGCGACGACGGAACCGTGCGTCATCATCCCCCCGACCTCGAGGACCAGCCCGCCCGCCGCGAGGAAGAGCGGGGTCCAGGCTGGGTCGGTCGCCCGGCAGACCATGATCTCCCCCGGGTGCAGTCCGGCGTCGCGCGGATCGGACACCACGCGGACCGTCCCGGTGACCGTGCCCGGCGACACCGGAGTTCCCCGCAGGACGCGCGGGTCGTCGTCCGCCGGCGTGGCGACGGCAGGGGCGTCGTAGTAGGTGGTGCCGTCGCTGAGGAGGAGCCGCGGGATGCGGGGACGGCGCAGTTCCTGGGCGTGACGCTCCCGGCGGCGGGCGACCAGCGCCTTCCAGTCCATGTCGCCGCCGGTCCGGGAGAGGACCTCCAGTTCGGCGAGATCGAGGAACATCACGTCGTCGGCCCGGCCGAGGACTCCGGCCTCGACGAGCTTCCCGCCCTCCGCGAGCAGGGCCGCACGGAACAGGCCGAACAGGCGGACGACGAAGAACTTGGGCGTCTCCCGCAGACCTCCCAGCTCCCGGTAGCGCCCGATCGCCACGTCGACGAGGGCCGCCTTCGCGCGGCCACCGGGCCCTCGCCGGTAGCGGTCGACCAGCGCCCGACGGGCCCGCCCGGCCTGTTCGGCTCCTTGGTCGAACACGGCCTGCGGCGAGTGGTCCGGCGGGATCCGCAGGTAGGACCGGACGACGTCGATCAGAGCGCCGGGATCCTCCCCCCACCGCACCCGCCCGAGGTCGACCTCCGCGATTCCGCGAGCCCCGTACCGGGCGAGGAAGTCCTCCAGGGCCCGCTGGGCGGGCGCGGGCAACCACCCCCGGCGGTAGTCCTCGGCCACCGCCTCCACCGGACCTTCCGACACGCGCGCCCGGCTCACGGCGTCCTCGCGGATCACGGTGACGGCCTGCCAGAGGTCGAGATCCATCCGTGTGGTGACGTTGTGGGGGAGGCCCCGGGACAGCTCCATGACGAGCTCCCGGCCGTCCTCGTCGTCCACCGTGCGCAACAGCGCCTGGTGAGGGGCCTGCCCGGCCACGACCCCGCCCACGAGGTACGGCACCATTCGCGGGGGCATACCCCTGGTCCTTCGGCGGATCGTCGCGACCAGCGCCGCGAGGTCCCGGGCACCCTCACAGTCTCGTCGCGTCGTCCGCAGAGCCGTCGCGATGGTCGCCTCCAGGCGTGCCCGCCCCCGCGCGGGCCACACCAGGTTGCGGACGACGTGGGCGATCAGCCGGGCCGCGGCCCGTGTGAGCCGTGGCTCCACGGCGCGGACGCCGACAGGCCCGGCGACGGGCCGGACGGCGAAACGGGGGTCCGCCAGGACGTCGTCCAGCGCCGCCGCGCTCGCCGGATCGATCACCGACAGAGCCCCGCGCGCCAGGGAACGGCCGCGGGCCGTGCGCAGGAGGGGGCCGATGTCGACGAACAGGCGCTCGCCCGCGGTGAGGAGGACACGGCGCCGAACCGCGTCGTCCCGGGCGCCGAGGAAGTCGCCCATTCCGGCCGCGAGCTGGGCGAACATGTCCCGGCCCAGCGGAGTGAACGGGTCGAGCACGCCCTGCCAGACGGCGAAGGCGAACAAAGCGGTGACCGGATGGTCCGGCACGCCGTCGGGCAGCGGGTACAGGGAGGTGATCGGACGGGACTGGACGACGGACAGCTCCTTGCCCGACCACACCCACTCCAGGTCCTGCGGTGTCCCGAAGACCTCCTCGGCCCGTCGCCCCAGCCGGGCCACCGCGAGGATCTGCTCGTCGGACAGGGCCTGTCGGCCGGTGTCGGTCTCCACCTGGACGACGGTCCCGCCGTCCGCCAGCCCGCGCACGGACACGGCCTTCGCGCCGACGGTCTTGTCGATGATGCGCCCGGTGGCCGGGTCGACGACGTAGTGGTCAGGCTCGACGGCGCCGCTGACAAGGGCCTCGCCCAGGCCGACGGTGGCGTCGATCACCGTCCGCGTGCGCCGTCCGGTCAGCGGATCGGCGGTGAACAACACCCCCGCCGCCTCGGCCACCACCATCGACTGGACGACGACCGCCATCGACACGTTCGCGTTGTCGACGCCGTTCCGGATCCGGTACCCGATCGCCCGGGCGGTCCACAGGCTCGCCCAGCACCGGAGCACCGCGTTGAGCAGGGCCTCCGGCCCGACGACGTTGAGGAACGTGTCCTGCTGGCCGGCGAACGACAGGCCCGGCAGATCCTCCGCCGTCGCCGAGGACCGGACCGCCACGCCCCTCTGCCCGGGCGGGTGACCGGCCAGCAACCGGACGTGAGCCGCCTTCACCTCGCGGGCGACGTCGGCCGGGAGGGTTCGGGCGCCGAATCCCTTTCGGATCATGCTCGACGCGGTCTCCAGCGAGCCGGAGTCGGCCGGGTCCACGTCCTTGAGCGCCTGCGAGATCAGGTGCGTCAGACCGGTGTTGTCGACGAAGCGGCGGTAGGCCGGTGTCATCAGGCAGAAACCCGGGGGCACCGGCAGCCCCGCCCGGATCAGAACCCCTAAGTTGGCGGCCTTTCCCCCCGCCTTCGGGAGATCGTCCGGATCTAGTTGACGCAGCTCCTCGACGAGGTTCACCGTGATCTCCTGCTGTCGTGGATCGATTACCGGCCACGATCATCAAATCACCGTCACCTCCCGCCGTCGAGATCAGCTGACCCGTTTCTCCGCGCCGCCGTCGTCCAGCCGTAACGGGTCGGGTCTCCGTCGTCGGTCCGGGGACGCTGGGGAGCCACGGTGAGGTGCCTCCCGTCCCACTCACTGGTGTCGTCGCAGGTCACCTGGCATATGTCATCCCAGCATCCCAGTTTCTCGCGGCGGACTTGTTTTCTTTGCGAACGGTTGGCACGCTCTGCCGGGCCACGACGGAGGTCCCGTCGGCTGAGGAAGGACCTGGAGGCATCTCTCAAGTGTTTCGACGAATCGCAGTTTTTCTCATGGTGACGACCGGGATCGCCGGGGTGGGGTTGGTGAACGCCGAGGCAGCACAGGCCTCCGGGTGCACGATTCCGCCGTGCGGGGCGGTCAACAACCTGTCGGACCGCTCAGTGCAGGTGCGGTGGAGTAACAACAACAATGGCTGGACCTATGCCTGGGTTGACCCAGGCCGGACCATAGGCGGTTACTTCAACGACAAGCGCGACGTCGATTACTGGAACGTCCCCTCCGGCTGCACCGGTTACTGGACGGGCCAAGGGGACGACTGGCAGCACAAGGTCGGTGCCGGTTGGCAGAAGCTTCGCTCGGACCAGACCGTGGATGTGGTCGCGATCACGTGCTGACCGAGGCCTGACGGACCGTGGCCACTCGCCGCACCTCTCGATCGCCGCGTCCCGCTCCGGAGTGGTCCTCGCTCGGGGCGGGGCGGGGCGGGGCGATCGGGGTCGGTGAGACGGTGATGTGTCATCCCTGGGAACAGCCGTGATGGTCCGCGGAGCCGAGAAGGAGAAGGTGGACGCACGGGCGCAGAAGGGCGACCAGCCGATCCGGGTCCTGATCCGCGAGACCCGGAAGACGCACCAGGTCGCGCCCGGCCACGACACCGAGGAACAGTGCCGCGATCAGGGCGACCCGGGTGTCGGCGTCCGGTTGACCGATCCGAGGGACGAGCGACGCCTGGCGATCCGTGGCCAGACGACGGATCGCCTCGGCCGCCGCGTCGTTGGTCAGCATCGAGCGGATGGCCGCGCCGACATCACCGTTGTCGCCGCTGAGCTTGGCGGACAGCTCCTGGAGGAGCTCCTCGGCCGGGCAGGACGCCGCCGTGGTCCGGTCTCTCGGCTCCTTCGGCGGCGGGCCCGGTTCGGCTGGTTCCTCCGGGCGCAGCACGGCCCGGAACAGGGTGTCCTTCGAGGTGAAGTAGTGCAGGACGAGCCGGGTGTCCACCTGTGCCGCGGTGGCGATGCGCCTGATGCTCGTGCGGTCGTACCCGTCCTCGGTGAAGAGTTCCCTGGCCGCGGCGAGAATGCGTTCGCGCGTCCGCTCCCGTTGGGCGGCCCGTGTGGTCTTCTGCTCGGGCGCCTTCTGCTTGGGCGCCTTCTGCTTGGGCGTCATCGCTTCTGACGCCGGCTCTGGGCGCGGTGGAGCCTGGAACGGATCACTGTCGAGATCATGCCGAGCACGCCGAGCGCCCGCATTCCGTCCAGCGGGCTCCAGTAGTCCCGCCAGACGGCGATGCGCCCGTTCTCGACGCGCAGCAATTGGACGTACCGCATCTCGTACGGCTGTTTCCCCCGGGTGACGATCCCCCGGGCCGTGTACTCCGCCAGGATCACGTCAGGATCCGCCGTGTCGTGGACGGTGAGATCGACGAACTCCCGGATCTCCAGCGGAGCGTCCTCGATCGACGTCAGGTACTGCTTGATCCGTTCTCTCCCCTTCAGGTACCCGGGTACCCCGGGCGGGGCGAACGGCAGTTCGTGGACGCCGTCCTCGGCGAACAGCTCCGCGAAACCTTCCAGGTCCTTGCGCAGGAAACACTCCTGCGCCGTGGCGAAGACGTCTCTCACGCCGCCGCCGACCGTCGACGTCCCTGTCATCCAGTCCCACCCCTGACCTCGTCACGACAGCCTTCGTTCCACAACCGTAGAACGATTTGTTCCTCGACTGTAGAACGAAGCTTCCCTCGTCGTCCAGAGCTGTTCCAGGCCCTGGACTCTGGTCGGGTGGCCTCAGTCTTCGGACAGCGTGGGGAGGGCGAGGTCGGTGAGAAGGCGTTCCACGGTGCCGGCCAGGTCCTGGTCCTCGGGGATCAGAATCTCGACGTCCCCGGCGAGCAGGTCGCGGTGCCGGTACCAGGGACGCATCTCCTCCGGGGTGAAGCGGGTGCGCTGTGGCCGGGTGGCGTGGCGGCGCACGGTCTCGTCGAAACTGACGTCGAACCAGTAGCAGAGCGTGTGCCCGCGATGGTCGGCGATCAGCTGGGTGAGCATGTCCCCATAGCGGTGGGTGACGAGCATGCCGTCCAGGATCACGTGGTAGCCGTTGTCGAGGCAGTACCGCACGGTGGTGTCGATCAGGCCGATGTTGATCCCGCCCGAGACATCGCCCTCGCTCAACAGGATCCGTCGCACCTGGTCCTGTTCGACCCAGGCCACTTTCCGCCCCAGCCGCTCACGCACCGCCCTGGCGGTGCTGGTCTTTCCCGACCCCGACGGTCCGCGAAGGATCACCAGCCGAGTGTCCTCACTACCGGTTGCGGTCACCTGCCGACGCTATGCCCGCCTTCACGATGGGTGCCGCGATGGCGATGGTCGCTGCCTGTGGCGGGCGCCTTTGGCGGGCTTGCCGGACGGGTTCGTCGCGTCCCGTCTCGTCGCGCCAGGGCAGGTACAGGACGAGGTCGAGAGCGCGAAGCAGTTGACCGATGTGAATGCCCTGACCATCGTGGATCTCCACGCCCTGCTTCAGGGCGGTGATCGTCCGACGGAATGTGCCCTGACGGGACGAAGGGTTAGACGTCCTGCCTGCGGGTCATCCGGAACGAAGTGCTTGGTCACCCGGAACGAAGTGACCGGAAAATCGGGGAAAAGTCCATTGTTGATCAACCTCTTCGTTCCGGATGATCATGACACGACCACCCGTGCGCATCACCGGACGGGAAGGTCGGTACCCCTCATCCACCTTGTGACATGTGGAGGCGTCGCTGGATGATCTGAGACCGATGACCCCGGGGCCGGGTCAGTTCTCCACGAGGGTTCGCAGTGTCCGGCGGAGCTGACCCGTCGCACTCGGGCTGATCCCGGTCAGGAACGCGCTCTCAGCCTTCTCGTGTGCCACCTGTGCCGCGTCGTAGGTCTGCAGCCCCTGTTCTGTGAGCTCGACGACATTTCTGCGCCGGTCTGCGGGGTCCGGTCGTCGCGTGATGATGCCCTTTCGCTCAAGGACGTCCAGCAAGGCCACCATCGTGGTGCGGTCAATACCGAGTGTCTGCGCCACCTGCAGCTGCGACGCCACTTCCCGGTGGGCCAGGACCCGGAGCGCCCCGAAGTCCTTGCTGTCGATCCCCAACGGTTCGAGCGCCGTGTCCGTCAACGCCGTGAGCTTCAGGGCTGCGTGTTTGAGGAGGTACCCCAAGACCTCGTGCGGGTCAGCGGTGGTGCTCGGCTCGGTGGACACGACGTCCATCCTAGGCTTAGTCTGATCGTCAGTACTACTGACGATCAGACTCTTTGTGAAAGGCCTCATCATGATCCTCGTCACCGGAGGGGTCGGCTTCATCGGCTCCCACGCGGTCCGCTCCCTCGCCGAGGCCAGCGAGGAGTGTGTTCTGCTTCAGCGCCGCGCTCCACAGGTCCCCCCGCACCTGGCGGACTTGCCCATCCACGTCGTCCAGGCCGACATCGCCGACCTCGACGCCCTGCTCGCCGTGGGCCGGCAGTACCCGATCACCGGGATCGTGCACCTCGCCGTCGCCCTGCCGTGGCCGGTGACCGACGTCGACCCGATCGAAGCGACCGGCGGAGCCCTGCAGGCGTTCCTCAACATCGTCCGCGCGGCGCGGACCTGGGGTGTGTGCCGTGTCGTGACCGCGAGCACCATCGGCGTCTACGGCTTCACCTCCGACGGCGCGCTGACCGAGGACGTGCCGATCCTCTTGGGGCACGTCCACGCCATCCCGACGTTCAAGAAGGTCACCGAACTTCTCGCCGGCCACCTCTCGGACGTGACCGACGTCGACATCGTCAACGCCCGCATCTCCGGCACCTGGGGTCCCGGCGGACACCTGCCCGACCCGTTCTTCGCCGCCCCCTCCCTGGCCCATGCCGCAGCCCAGCACAGCGAACCCGACCTGTCCGGGCTCCTCGCACCGCCGCACGCCGAAGACGCTCTCGACCTGCTCTACGTCAAGGACACCGGTCGCGCCCTCGCGTTGCTGCAGCTCGCCGGGAAGCTGAACCACTCCACCTACAACGTCGCCTCTGGTCGCGCCACGAGCAACGCCGACGTCGTCACAGCGATCAACTCCGTCGAGCCCGGTTTCCGGTGCGAACTCCCCTCGGCCGGAGACCGCCCGGTGAGTTGGCTCGACATCACACGCCTGCGGGAAGACACCGGTTTCGAGCCCCGGTACGACACCGCCGCGGCTGCTGCTGACTACATCGCCTGGTTGCGCGCGGGAAATCAGCGGTAACTCCCAGCCGTGGATCCGAAGAGCCTGTCGGGCTGATTCCGCGCGGACCCCTCCGCGAGCAGGCTGGGCTGCTGCCGCCCATCCGGCTTCATGATCTCCACCACGCCGCCGCCGAGGCTGTCGCCGGGATCATCCCCCACACGCCGTCGAAGACCCGGCCGGACGGCGAGGATGCCACTGCGTTGCCATCCGAGTCATTTCCTTCCCGGCTGACCGCCGGTGTTGTCCAGAGTTGCTGTGAGATTGGCGAGGATACGATCGAGGGTCATCTCGAAGAGGCCGATCTCCTCGTCGGAAAAATCTCGGTAGAACACCTCGCGCATGTCGTTGGAGGCGTTGGCGAAGGCTCGGAACATCTCGCGGGTCCGTGGGGTCAGCCAGATATCGACGGATCTCCGGTCCTTGATCTGCTGTTCGCGCCGAACGAGACCGTCCTTCTCCATCCGGTCGAGCATACGGGTCAGCGTGGAGCGTTCCAATGACGTGCGCCGGGCCAGTTCGGTGATGGTGACGCCGTCGCCCTGCCAGAGTGCGAAGATGATCCGCCCCTGGCCCGGGTTGAACTCCTCGATACCGTGGGCGCGCAGCCGCTGCCCGAGAACCCGCCGGGAAAGGTAGTGGACCTGGGAGAGCAGGAAACCGCCTTGTCCTCGGGGTTGTTCTGCTGGTGTCCTCACTGTTCCTTCCACCAGAATCCGCTGTCCGTCAGGTACTTCTGGAACGCTCGTACCCGTTCGGTGTTCTGCGGGGACGGCGACGAGCACCACCGCTGGAAGAACCACTTCAGGTAGTGCTCGAAATCCCGCGGATCCCATTGGCCGAGTCCGAGGCCGCCCGTTGGGTCGTCGTAGGCGGTGATGATCTGGTCGAGCTCGGCGGCGTCGGGCTCCCGGTAGGTTCCCTGGTGGATGACATGTTCGGTCCTCAACCGTCCCCGTGGCGGCTGATCGTCGTCGAGCGGGTAGCCGAGCAGCACTGTGATCAGCGGGAACACTGAAGTCGTCGGCAGGTTCAGCTCCTGGTGGACCAGTTCGGGCGGGTTGCGATGCATGCCGTTGGTGATGAGCGAGTCGACTCCGAGCGATCGGGCAGCGATCACTGCTGTCTGAGCAGCCAGCGAGGTGTCGATCGACGCGGTGACGAACCCGATGATGTTGTTCTCGTCGAAGGAACACCCCAGACGCTCGGCGAGCAGACTCAGCCGGTGGAAGTCCACGCAGAAGACCAGTGCGTGACTCGCCTGGTACCCGACGAGGGTCTGCATCTGGTCGTGGTCATCGAGCACGATGATCGAGTAGCTCTGCCGGGCAGAGGCATTCGCCGCCCGCACCGACGCGTCGACGATGGTCCGGACCGTCTCATCCGGCACCCGTCTATCGCAGAAGCGCCCATGGATGGATCGCAGCGAGTGGACCGTGTCCAGGACAGTGTTCATAGCGGGAACCCCCAGATGCACTGCATGTACATGCAACATATGCATATACACGCAGTCCGTCAAGCCTGTCGCCGGACCGGGTGCCACGGTTCAGCGCAGACGGGAATCCGGACCCAGCTCGAACAGGAGCAGCCTGTCCGGACAGGCCTTGAGTCAGGACTCACTTCACTTGCCGGAACGGCTCCTGTCCGGCTCTCAGCGCGATTCAGTTCCGCGGGGCTGCTCGGGCCTCAGTCCACCGTGAACCTCCAGACGTACCGTCCGAGGTTCACATCCCCCTCCAGTTGTTTTAGGGCCTTCTTCAGCTCGTACTGGCTGAGCACGACGTCCAGAGGCTCGGATTCCCCGTCCCAGCCCGAGTAGTACTTGCGGACGACGGGCAGCGCCCTGGAATCCCCGAGTTGCCCCAGTGCCCAGGTCGCGTCGTTCCTGGACCGCACCCACACCGCCCTGCACCGCCACACCGCCCTGACCGCACTGGCCGCCCTACGCCAGGTCGCAGCCCGCACCCTGCCCGCCACCACCCCACCAGCCCGACAGCAGCCCCCGCCGCCGACGGCGCGACCCGAACCGAACATTGACCCCGCTGACCTGCGCATCCCTCTCGGCGACAGCCCCGTCCCGACCCACCCCAACCAGCCCCGCCCACCCGACCTGGGCCACATCCGCCTCTCCATCG
>JAUPKQ010000181.1 GCA_030837345.1 Actinomycetota bacterium
CCCATGACACCGCCATCTCAACCCATGAATGTGGGGGCCGCGAACTTCGGCTCCGGACCGCTCACCGTCTCCGGGACGGCGATCGGTCAGCAGACCGTCGGTGGCCCCGGTTCTTCCGCACCCACCTCAGCGGCCGGCCCTCTTCACGGGACGGCGCGCCGGGTCGATGCGGTGGACGTCGGTGTGTTGACCGTCCTCGACGTCGAGAGCCAAGCCGTTCGATCCGTGCTCAGCGCCCAGCACGACTACCGGATTCACCGTCCCCTGGACGACGGGCCGCAGGTTCACGAGGCGGTCATCGACGCGAACGGTCACCCGCTGCGGATCGCCGCCGCGCAGACCCTCGACCGAGGTCCACGTTCGGCGGCTCTCGCCCATCAAGCCCTGGTCCGCACCTGCGCGCCTCGAGTCGTCCTGCTCGTCGGCATCGCCGGAGGGATCAACGACGCGGTGGGAATCGGGGATGTGGTGGTGGCGGACGAGGTGATCTACTACGACGCCCGGAGGGTCGACGAGCAGGGCACCCTGCGCAGAGGGCAGAGCCACACCATCGCCGCGCCGCTCGGACACCGGCTCAACGAGTTCTTCGTGGACTCAGGAAACACCTTGACGTGGCACGGCGCTCAGTTCCGCGTGCGTCGCGGCCCCATCGGCTCGGGCGACGCCGTCGTCACCGCTGAACACGCAAGCATCCGGCAGTGGCTGCGCACCTTCAACGAGAAGGTGCTCGCGGTCGAGACGGAAGCCGCGGGCGTCGTCCAGGCGTTTCACGAGGCGAGGGGCCAGGACATCGCCCCCCACGGGTGGATCGTCGTCCGCGGCATCTCGGACACTGCGGACCGTCACAAGGGCCACAGCGACCACCGCCTCGCTTCCGAGCACGCGGCCGCGGTGATGCTCCGGCTCCTCCCCCATCTGCGGTTCGCACCGCCTCCGGGGTGACCGACGTGAGGCGCGAAGTGATCGGTCAGGTCGAGGTGTATCTGACGGTCGTCGTCGCGGCCGTCACCGCGATCCTGGACATGCTCGACATCGTCAATCCCGAGATCGTGTCCGGTGCGACCCTGGCGGTGCTCGCCCTGCTGGCCTCCGGCCGGATCATCTCCCACCAGCAGGGACGCCAGACACAGCACCTGTTGCAGGCGCTCAGCAAGGAGGTGCATCGTGCCACCACCGATCTGAGCGGCCCGGCGCCCCTCGACGAGACACTCCGCCGCACCATCCCGGGAACCTGGCCCGGCGACCCGTCCAAGGTCCGTGACCTCGCACTCATCGGGGTGACCCTCTCCCGGACCGTGCGGACGGCGCTGCCAGACCTCGAACAATGCCTCGCTTCCGGTGGCACCGTCCGGGTCGCGATCATCGACCCACGCGGGAACGGCCCGCAGGAAGCCGCCAGCCGACACGGCGTCCCCGCGGAAGCAGCAGCCTTCGACCACCGCCTTCAAGCGACCATCAGACTGCTGCACTACCTGGCCCGGTCGACCGAAGCCGGGGAACGACTGCAGGTGCGGTTCCTGCCGTTCGTCCCGACCGTGGCACTCACAGTCATCAACCTCGACACCCCGGACGCCGAAGTCCTCGTCGACGTCTACGCCCACCGCCCCGAAGCGTGCGAACCCTCTTTCCACGTGAGTGCTCGTCATGACCCACAGTGGTTCGCCCACTTCCTCGCCGAGTACCACCGGATCTGGGAGGCAGGTCGCCCAGCAGCTCTTCCGACACGACCCCCGAGGTCACAGCCATGTACGGACCTCGCCGAGAAGTGACATCCGGCGTCTGCGTACCGCAACACCAGCAGTCCCCACACAAGGAGCGGATACGCCATGTGACTATGCTCCCTGCCGTGATTCGTCGGCGCCCCGCAAACGTCCAGGTCGCCGTCGATCTGGTGATCCTCACCGTGCGCGACGGCCACCTCGCAGTTCTCATCATCGATCGTGGGAACGAGCCGTACCTGGGCCGCTCCGCTCTTCCCGGTGGCTTCCTGCACGAAGGGGAAGACCTCCTCCACGCCGCCGAACGCGAACTCCACGAGGAGACCGGGTTACAGGGCCTCGCCTCGCATCTGGAGCAGGTCGGCACCTATTCGGCCGTCGACCGTGACCCACGCGGACGGATCCTGTCGGTGGCCTACCTCGCCGTCGTCCCCAACCTGCCCTCACCGGTGGCCGGGACCGACGCCGTCGACGCCCGCTGGACCGGCATCGACACCGGGCCTCTGGCCTTCGACCACAACGTCATCCTGTGCGATGCCGTCGAACGGGCCCGGACCCATCTGGAGAACACCCCACTGGCCGCCTCATTCTGCCAGGAGCCCTTCACCATCGGTGACTTGCGGTCGGTCTACGAGGCGGTCTGGGGAGTAGCCCTCGACCCGCGCAACTTCCATCGCAAGGTCACCGGCATGGACGGTTTCGTCGTCCCGACCGGAACCATGCGTCATCCCCCCACCGGACGGCCCGCGTCCCTCTACCGATGCGGTCCGGCCCGCACGCTGTACCCGCCCCTGCAGCGACCGCCGCGAGGCTGAGGGGCTGCCACTCCGGCCTGGATGATCACTTCTTCAGAGAGCGTTCAACCACTTCGCCGAACCCAACGACTCGGTGAGAGCGGATATGGGTCGGCATCAGGGCCATTGTGCCAGTGTCAGCGGAGCGAACCCGGCGGACCGAGACCGAGGTTCAGCGTCGTCCTCACGGCTACGAGACCCCACGGAACCGATCATCTGGACAAGTGATTCCGATCATGTTCAGCCTCGGCCGGGATACCATCGGAAAAAGACGAAGCAACCGTGATGACCTCTCACCGTCTCCGCGCACCAGGCACCGTAACGATCAGGTCGACTCATCGCTCCGTGAAGAGACCCTCAACCCCAGTGATCGCCCTCGCTGTAAGAAACGACATACCAGGACAAAAGGAACCGACCGACACCCCCGACAGGCCACAACACAGGGACCGAGGGCCAGCGAGGAGCGGCAGGAAGAGCATCACCGGGCGGAAGGGGGAGGCGAAGGGAAGGACGTCGCCGCGAGGCCTCGTGGTCGTGATCTCGACGGATACCGCACACGACGATCTGCTTGTTACTATCCGCGCTCCGGGTACCGTGCCAATGAGCTCCTGCCCGGGACGGCGTCGGGGGGCGGCGCCCGAGGAACTCGACACCGGGGGTATGGGGTGGAGCGGGATGCCTACGAACTGTTGGACACCGTGAGGATGTGGCTCGTCCCTGAACTCGCAGACATGGGGATGTGTCTCCTCGGGGCCATCGCCATGAGATGGGTCGCCTTTCCCGTCGTCCGATGGATGTCGACGTGGGGGAAGCTACCCTTTCTCGCGGATCCAGCCGCATCCAGGAAGCACAGTTCGTCCGACCCTCTGCCGATGGTGTTCTATCCGCGCCTGCGCGGTCTCGCCCACTGGCTGGGCCTTCCTCTGGGCATCGCCTTCATCGCCGCCGCCGGGGTCGTCTACCTGCGGTCGGTCGGGCTTCCCGCCCCGGAGGCCGACATAGCCCTCGCCCTGCTGCTCGGCGTCCATGCCGGGTTGCCGCTACTGCTGTGGTCGCTGCTGACCGTCCATCGACGGCGTGTGGTCGTGGACGACGACGGCGTCATGGTGGTCAACGCCTTCAGCAGCTATCGCATCCCGTGGGACGACCTGCACGGCGTCGAACTGGTCAGAGACCGTCCCGTGCTGCGCCGGCAGGCGGGGGTGGACAACCTGGCCTTCCGGACCCCAGCCGGGTCGGTGATCGCGGACGTCCCGCGCGCCTGGTACGAACCGGGCAGGGAACGGCCGCTACTCGCCGCCGTGAAGACGATCGAGGCCGCCCGACCGCACAACGGACCCGCACCGCGGCCGGAGGATTCCGCCGGACGCCCCGGGCTACGCGTTCACGGCGTGGACGCTCTGCTCCCCCATGGCTGCCCGGACTGGATCCTCGGCGGGGCCTTCCAACTGCTCATGGTCACGGCAGCGATGATGCTGGGAATCACCTTCCTAGTGGTGATGATCTACTCCCCCTAGTTGACCGGTTCTTCGGGGCCTCGGAGTCGTGTGGACGACGCCGCGCCTCGCCCCACGGGCGCGGACCGAACAGGGGAAGAATGTCCGCATGGCGTTGAGACGGCTGGCGGGGACGGCGGGAGGAAGAATCTCGACGGCGATGGCGCGGCTGAACGCCCGTCACCCGTGGAGCCACAACGACCACTTCCACGGCTGGATCCTGGGCACCCTGCCGGAGCGGCGGCGGTCGGCCTTGGATGTCGGATGCGGCCGGGGTGAGCTCCTGGCGGCGCTCGCGCCCATCTTCGACCACGTGACCGGGACCGATCGCGACGAGGAGATGCGCGCCCAGGCGGCGGCGCGGTGCGCCGGACTCCCCCGGGTGGCGATCGACGGCAGCGACCTGGCGGAGATGACGGGCCCGTTCGACCTCGTGACGATGATCGCCGTCCTGCACCACCTCGACGTTCCCGAGGCGCTGCGGGAGGTCCGGCGTCTGCTCGCACCGGGTGGGCGGTTCCTCGTGGTGGGGCTCGCCCCGCCACGGACCGCCAGGGATCACCTGTGGGACCTCGCGTCCGTCGTGAGCAACCCGGTGATCGGCTACGTGAAGCACCCCTGGCCGGACCGGCGCGGGGTCCAGCCGCCGCCGTACCCCGTCGCCGAGCCGACACTGTCCTTCGACGAGCTCCGGCGCCACGTCGCCGCCGTGATGCCCGGCGCGGTGATGCGCCACCACCTCGGGTTCCGTCACACGATCGTCTGGACCGCGCCCGGGAGCACCGAACCGGTCAGCGGGTGAGCTGAAACCGCCAGGCCTCCGGTCCGCGCTGGGAGCGACGGCGATCTCGTCGGAGAGGCTCATGGGTACTCCTTCAGGGATCGGTGAGGGGTCGGTCGGCCCCTATTTTATACATAGTTCACCGTGTTTAATCACCTCAGACCCCACCCCCGTCTCGGGTCGCCCAATCGACCCATACAGGCGATCCTGACGGCATGCCTGATGACCACTATCTGCAACCCGGCTGGTTCACCCGTAAAGTGTTCAATCCCCTGATCGCGGCGTCGACCCGAGCCGGGCTGAGCATCTGGGGATCACGGATTCTCGGAGTGCGCGGTCGGGTCAGCGGAGAGACGCGTGAGACACCCGTCAATGTCCTCACCCTCGACGGCACCCGCTACCTCGTCGCACCCCGAGGCGTGACGCAGTGGGTGCGGAACCTCCGTGCCGCCCGCGAGGGAGTGCTTCGTCTCGGCCGTCGTGAGGAATCCTTCCGGGCCGTCGAGATCGCCGACCCGGCCAAGGTGCCTCTCCTGCGGGCCTACCTTCGACGCTGGAAGCTGGAGGTCGGGGTCTTCTTCGACGGCGTCGGGCCCGACTCTGACGACGAGGAGATCCTGCGCATCGCCCCCAACCACCCGGTATTCAAGATCGAGCCCATTGCCCGGTAGGGATCCAATATAGTCCGGTGCTGGCCGTGTTAATTGCGGTGCTTCCACCCCGCGAAAAGGTTCCCTGATGTGCAGCTACTGCGGCTGCCAGGCCATCACCGTCGCCGGCAGGTTCACCGCCGAGCACGAAGAGATCATCAACGCGACCGGCAGGCTGCGCGAGGCCGTGCGGGACGGCGAACCCGCCTGACAACGCGTCGTCGAACGCGACTGAGCCTGTCGTTGGCCGTCCACCGCAGGACCGTCAAGTGCGTACAGAAGGCGCTGATCCGATGGAAGAAAAGTATCGAATAGCAGCACCAATCCTCCACGGGATCAACACTTTCTCTACGCACTTCAGTGAGCCATTCTGCGTAACGAGCGGTGACTCTGAATGATCTTTCCGGCGCGTCACTGGGGAATTATTGTGTGCAATCACCATCGTGATAACGACAGTAATTGCACACAATAATTCCTTCCCGCCCGGATGGCAGGTCAGACATCTGATATCAGCATCTGCCTCGGCGTCAAGGACACCCTCTGGTGAGTGATCAAGGGACGCGACCCGTCGATGTCGGGGGGACCGGGGTGGTTCACCCGGCGACGGCACCGGAGTAGGGAGAGTGGAAACGCTCCATCAGACGGCCGGTGTGCGTGCGGATCAGGTACTGCTGGGCCTGATGGTGGTCCATCGCGGCGCCCCACAGCCACCCCTGGCCGAAGTCACAGCCAAGGCTGATGACCACCGCCTCCTGATGGGGGGTCTCGATCCCCTCGGCGGTGACCTGCATCCGGAGCGAGTGCCCGATATCGATGATCGACTTGAGCAGGTCGGACGACTCCCGTTGCGCGGTCCCCCGCCGGACCAGCGCTTTGTCGAGTTTGAGGATGTCGACGGGGAGCTCCTGGAGATAGGCGAGGGAGGAGTACCCGGTCCCGAAGTCGTCGAGCGCGACCCGGACGCCGCCCTCCTGGAGCGACCGGAGCTTCCCGGCGACGGCGGCGGTGTCGTCGATCACGGCGTGCTCCGTCATCTCCAGCACCAGCCGGGAATCCGGGACGTTGTACCGCAACAAGGTGTCCCGGACGAGGTCGGTGAAATCGGGCCGGAGAGCGAGCTGCGCCGAGACGTTGACGTGGACGATCACCTCGAACCCCTCCAGCCGCCACAGCTGCACCGCGTTGAGCGCCTTGTGGAGCATCAGCATGTCCACCGCGGGGGCGAGGCCCCGCTGGGCGGCGACGGGGAGGAACACGTCCGGCGGCACGGACCGGCCGTCCCTGTTCCACCGCACGAGCGCCTCGAAGGCGATGTACCCGGGGTCCGTCAGGTCGACGATCGGCTGGAAGGCGCACTCGAGGTCACCGTGGGCGAGGGCCGTCTCGAAGTCGGAGGCGAACCGGGCCTCCCCCTGGAGGGACTCCCGCATCCCCTTGTCGAACACGGCGACGGTGCCCTTGCCCGCCTGTTTCGCCGCGTACATCGCGAGGTCCGCCGAGGCGAGCGACTTGTCGGGGTCGTCCGTCAGCTCGGCGACCCCGATCGACGCGCCGACCCGGACGGCGCTGCCGCCGTCCGGGAGATGGACGTCCCTCATCAGCGACTCGATGATCCGTGTGGCCCGCAACCGGGCCGAGTCGACGGACGAGCCGGGCAGGAGCACCGCGAACTCGTCGCCACCGAGGCGTGCGACCAGGTCGTCCCCGCGCACGGCCTGACGGATCCGGCCCGCGAGCTCGATCAGGAGATCGTCGCCCGCCTGGTGTCCGCGGGTGTCGTTCACCAGCTTGAAGTCGTCGAGGTCGATGAACATCACGCAGCCGACGCTCCGCCCGGCGACCTCCTCCGTCGCCTTGCAGAAGGCGTACCGGTTGGCGAGGCCGGTGAGGGTGTCGAACATCACCTGGCGTTCAAGGGTCTCCTGCATCTGCTCCCGGTCACGGAGCATGCGGGACAAACGGGTGGCGAGCCGCTCGTGCGTGAAGGTCAAGGCGGTGAGCCGCACGGTGACGAGCGCCGTCACGACCACCGTCGCGACGGCGAGCACCCCGATACCGCCGTCCCGCTCACCACCGGGAGCGAAGGCCAGGCCCGCGAGCACGACGGGAGGGATCAGTGTGCCGAGGCCCAGGAGGACGATCCGCGACCGGCGGGCGCCGATCCCCTGGGCCAGGACCGGTTCGGGTACCGGCGGCGCCAGCGACGCGACCATCAGCGCGTAGTGGAGCAGCCGGAGCACATCGACGAGGTCTCCAGGGTTGTAGGTCCCCGTCACGGTCCGGGCTCCGTGCAGCTGACCGGCGACCAGACCCACCACCGTGGCGGCGAGGAGGAGCCACAGGGCCGCGTCCCTCCGCACGACGATCAAGGCGGCGACGACGACGGCGATGAGGACGACGTCCGCCATCACCCGTACCGCGCCCGGCGTCAGCCCCTCACCGGTGTCGACGAACGGCCGCAGGAAGGTCACATAGGCCGCGGAGGCCCCGGCCAGCACCGCGACGACGGCGTCGAGCCCCTGCCAGACACCCCCGATCAGGGCCTGGGCCACCCCGTACCCACACAGCAGGGCATAGGCGGGGGCGAAGAGAGCGACGCCGGACCAGGGGTCACCCAGTCCCCAGGGCACCCGGTCGGCGTCCAGGGTGATGACGTTCCAGACGACGCCCGCCGCCCAGAAAGCGGCACATGCCCGGTAGAGGGCGAGACGTTCCTGGTGCGGGCCCGGGTCGTGCCGGGGGAAGAGCCGGCCCGCGACGACGAGCAGAAGCGTCGTCACCGCCGTGAACGTCACGACGTGGACCGGCCGGGCGTGGTGCGCCAGCCGGTTGACCACGGCGTAGACGACGAGGACGGCGACCAGGACAGCTCCCGCGGCCCAGGGAGGCACCGGCAACGACCTGCTCCGACGGGAGACCGGGGCATGCCGCGTCCGCGTACGGCTCCACCGCGTCGGCATGACCGTCTCGTCGTCCGGCGGAACGTGTCACTTGAGGACGCCCCGCTCCGGGGCAAGACCCTGCCAGAGGACCTCGACGAGATCGCGGACGGTTCCCTGCGTGAACTCACCGCCGTGGGCGCCCACCCGCTCGAACATCACCAGCCCGTAGGTCGTGGCCACCAGGTTGAGCACGAGGGGCCCGGGGTCGGGGCACGAGATGGCACCGTCCCGGTGCTGATCCTCGACGATCCGCATCATCGCGTCGATCAACGACTCGAGCGCGGAGCCGGGATGCCGCTTCGCGAACTCCGGGTACCGGAACGAGGAATGGGTCGTCAGCACCATCAGCACCGGGACGACCTCCCGCCAGAAGCCGAGCGCCCCGAGAGCGAGGCGCACCACCTGCTCCTTCGGATCCCGCGGAGGATCGCCGCCGGTGAGCAGGGCCTCCAGATCCAGCCGTGGAGGGGCCATCGACGCGAAGAACAGCTCCTCCATCGAGCCGAAGCGCTGGAACAGAACCGAACTGGAGACACCGATCTCGTGGGCGAGCCGGCGGCTGCCGACCGTGATCCCCTCGGCGGTGAAGACATCACGGGCCCTGGCCAGGAGCTGGGCATCATCGATGATCTTGCGTCGTCCCACGTCGCACCGCCCTCGGCATCGCCCCTCGACCCTGCTTCCAGGTGTCCCGGGGCCAGGTACGGCCCTCAGGCCGCGAGCCCGCCCTCCCCGGCCCGGCGGGCGAGCGCCAGGGTCAGGGTCCCGGTCCCGCACCCCACCTCGAGCACCCGGTCCCCCGCCGCGACGGCGGCGAGATCGACGGTCCCCTCCCGGAGCCGGGTCTCACGTCCGACGGTGAAGACCTTCATGATCGTGTCGTAGTACGGCGCCCACGCGCCCATCTGCCCGGGCTGCCTGCCGTCCGCCGTTCCGGAGTGCCGCATCGGACCCACCGTTCCTCTCGATCACGAGGCCGCCACCGTGACGGTCTTCGATTTATAAGCGATCGATTGCTTTGATACGCGACGGCAGCGGGTCCTGCCAACCCCGGGCAGGGTGAACTCAGTGTGTGCAACCACTGTCGCTGTCACGACGGTGATTGCACACACTGATCGCGCCAGCCCGGGGTGGCGGGTCAGTTACCTGAATGACGAATCAGGACTTCTTCGGGGTGGCGGTGACCGTCGGGGTGGCCGTGGCCGTCGAGGCGGTGGCACCCGGTTCGGTGCCGAACACCTTCTTCCCGGAGCGGTAGGCCGGGACGCGCGGCGACTCGGTGAGCTTGGAGGTGGACAGACCCTCCCGGCTGTAGTCGTTCGTGGGATCCCAGTGGTCGGACCAGGTTGTGGTGTCCTGGTTGGCGATGATGCCGATCTGGAGATCGCGGGCTCCGTAGAAGGCGCCCGTCCAGTCGCCCTGGAGGTAGTAGGTGGTGCCGGAGACCAGTGTGGGGCCTGTGATCTTCACGGGCGTCTCGCCGCGGGACTTCGCCTCGTCGTAGTAGACCTCGTACCGCACGTCCTTGATGCCCTGTCCGGCGCTGACGAGTTCACTGATGTCGAAGTAGTACCGGACCGACAGGTCGTCGATCAGGGCGGGAGGCGACGTCTGCTCCTGGTGGACCCGCATCGTCACCTGGGTGCGCTGCTTGTTCTCCTGCTCGACCTTCGACTCGGTGTAGAAGTTCTTCGCGACGGGCTCGGCGGGCGGCGTCCACGCGGTGACCGTCTGGCCGGTTCCGAAGTACTTCCACAGGCCCGCGAGCGCGCCGACGAAGGCGGCGTTGTAGTCGATCGCGACCTCGTTGTAGACGAAGTCGTTCGTCTCGTCCTTGTGTTTGTCGCCGTCGTCGGGGCCTCCCGCGAGCGCGCCCCAGAGGACGTGCCGGTGCTGCGGCGGGTCGAACATGCTGTTGGTCAGGGATCCGTGCGCGGCCCGGTGGTGGGGGTGCTGGACGTAGGTGTCGGAGGTCTTGGCGGTGAACCCGACGATGTACGACCGGTGCAGCGGGTTGTCACCCATGATGTAGTTCATCTGCGACAGCGCCCACCGCGTCAGGTCGGTGCCGTGCGCCGCGGATCCCTCGGGGTCCTCGGCGGCGTGGTTGCGGTAGACGAGGGTGCACAGCTGGGCGGCGGTGTTGTACCGGGCCGACCCCCAGGTGTTCAGGACGCTGAAGCCGGCGGGGCTGGCGGACAGGAAGCTGTCGCCACTGGTGTTGCCCAGGTGCTTGACGGCACCGGCGGTCCAGTACTCGGCGTTCCAGCGGAAGTAGTACCAGTACTGCTTGTTCAGGTCGTCGGCGATCACACCCTTCGTCAGGGGTGCGAGTTTGGCGAACACGCCGCCCCAGACGGTGTCCCAGGAGTGCACCCAGATGTTCTGCCAGGTGCTCCCGACGTCCGAGATCAGCTTCTTCATGTAGCCGGTGTAGATCCCGGAGGCGTTCTTCGCGACGATGTCGTTGACGTAGGCGATGTCGCCGGTCGCCTGGTAGAGCCATACCGCTGCCCAGGACATCTCGTCCTCATAGGTGCTCGACCCGTAGTAGCCGCCGCTCTCGCCGAGGCCGGGGGACGCCTTCGCGAACCGGTACAGGGCCTTGGCCGCGTCCAGGCACTTCGCCGAGTAGGCGGCGTCGTCCGCCTTGACGACCAGCGACATCGCGGTCAGCGCCGCCGCGGCACCGGATGCCTGGTCGGACGCCGGCTTCTCGGCCGTCGCGAACACCGCGGGACGGCGGTGCGTCATCAGCTCCGGCGGTCCCCAGACGGTGTGGTCGACCGATCCGTTGCCGACCTGGTAGGCGAAGGCGACGACATTGCCCGAGGCGTCGCGGAACGTCGACTTCAGGAAGTAGTCGTTCATCCAGTAGAGCTGGTCGAGGATGTGGTCGTACGTGCCGGTCTTCACATAGGCGTCCTTGAACTCCGTGATCCCCCACGCGAGCGTCGAGGCCGTGTAGGACTGGGGGAGACCGAACTTCACGTGGTCACCGGCGTCGTGCATGCCCCGGGACAGGTCGACGAAGCCGTCGCCGTCCGGGTCGAGCACCGACTTGTTCTTGCTGATGAAGGACGCCGACATATTGGTGCCCTCGGTGGGGATCGGTTGCTGATTCGTCGTCGACGCCGCCGTCAACGGGACCTTGCTGTCCTCCGGTTCGGAGTCGCCGCGCCAGTCCAGCGGCTGGCGCCCGGCCGAGCGCGACGGCCCGGATTTCTCCGCGTCATAGAAGTAAATCGACTTCTGCAGGGCCTCCGCCAGGTTTCCGTAGGGCGTCGAGGCCAGTGTGGGAGTCGCGGCCACGGCCGGCGAGGTCGCCCCGGCCAGAAGGCCGGCGGCGAGTGCACCGACACCGAGAACAGCGGTGAGCCGGACACATCCGGACCTGGATCTTCTGATGACCACGCCTGCTCCTTCCGGAACGCAAGAATCCCTCCACCGTTCCGGAGCGCTTTTCGGCGGGCGCTCCTTCGTCATTCCCGTCGGTGGGGGACGCCAGGGTCCCGCCTCCTTGCGCCCCGGGCCATCCACCCCCGGCCGTCCACCCCCGGCGGATACCGGGCGTCCGCGGCGGGGACGGCGGGCGGAGCCCCGGGGAGGGGAGGGGCCCACGGCCCGGACGGCGGGAGCGGCAGGTGACGCACCGGAGTGACCTTCAGGGCCGGAAGTCCAGGTGAGACCCGGGACGACTACCCGAGGTGACATCCGTACGGAGGGTTGGCCCAGGGAGCGCGGCGTGGCTCCGGTCGGCCACCGGGGGCCGGGGGCACCGGACCCGACCGTGACCGGAGCCACACGGCGGCCGGTCGTGACGCTGAAGTCTTTTCGACCGTCCGGAGCAGCCGGCCCACGGCCCGCAAGGGACCGTCAACCATCCGGCGCCTCATTTTTCCCCCGGGCCCGCCGACTATGCAGGAGGTAGGCAGAAACGGCCGCCGATCACCTCGATCCGGCAGACGGCCCGACCGACACGATTGGCCGGGACGGGCGCGACGCGCGGCCGAGAAGGGCGGGACACGTGAGCGGTGACACAGCCGGAGATCTCCTTTCCACGAACGGTGACGAGGAGTTGCTGCACGAGAGCGCCCGGACGAGGATCGTCCGGGTCGTCGACCCCGCCGGGCACCGCGGCGTCATCTGCAAGGAGTTCCTGGGCTCCGAGGCACAGCGTCGGTTGCGCCACGAACGGACCATCCTCGAACGGCTCAGCGGGGTCGACGGGGTCGTGCCCCCCGTAGGGGACAGGTCGTCGTCCTCCACGCTCACCCTGGAGGACACCCACACCGACGTCCTCGGCGCGGCGCTCGCCGACGGGCCGCTGCCGTCCGCGGACCTGTTCACGATCGCGATCGGCCTGGCCGAGGTCGTCGCCGCCGTCCACGGCCGGGGGGTGACCCACCGTGATATCAACCCCTCGAACATCCTCTGGTCCGCCTCCCCGCCGCACCTCTACCTGATCGACTTCGACCTGGCGACGACGTCCGCGCAGGAGCTGCCGGGTTTCGTCCACGAGCGGGAGATCACCGGAGCCCTCGCCTACCTCGCCCCCGAGCAGACCGGCCGCACCGGGCGGCCCGTCGACCAGCGCGCCGATCTCTACGGAATCGGCGCCACTCTGTACGAGCTGGCGACCGGGAAGCCCCCGTTCGGGTTCACCGACCCGCTCCAGCTGGTTCACGACCACCTGACCGAGATCCCGGTGCCGCCGTCGGAGCGGAACCCCGCCGTCCCCTCGCTGCTTTCCGACATCATCCTGCGGCTGCTGGAGAAGGAACCCGACCGGCGGTACCAGAGCGCCGAGGGGCTCGCCCACGATCTCCGCGCGGCGCGGACGATCGTCGAGGAGGGATCGTCCCGGCGGCTCGTGCTCGGGGAACGCGACTTCCCGGTGCGGCTCTCCGCGCCGTCGCGTCTCGTCGGCCGGGACGCCGAGATCGACGCCCTGCGCGACGCCCTCCAGGGCGCCCGGGCCGGGACGGGCCGGAGCCTGCTGGCGAGCGGCGTCCCCGGCGTCGGGAAATCCGCTCTCCTCGACCAGCTCCGGCCCCTGGTCACCGGGTGCGGCGGATGGTTCGTCATGGGCAAGTTCGACCAGTACCGGCAGGACTGGGAGGTCGACGGCGTCCGGCGGGCCCTGCGCTGGCTGGGCCGCCTGCTGCTCGCCGCGCCGGAGGAGGAGATCGTCGACCTCCGCGAGCGCCTGCTGACGGAGCTGGGGTCCAACGCCGAGCTCGTCGCGGCGATGGTGCCGGAGTTCACCTCCGTGCTGCGCCTGCCCTCAAGGCCCGCCGAGGGCGACCCGACGACGGTCCACACGCGCCTGAACCAGGCCGCCGTCGATCTGCTGCGTGTCGTCGCCTCGCCGTCGCGCCCGATCGTCATCGCCGTCGACGACCTCCAGTGGGCGCAGGACACGTCGCTGGGGTTCCTCGACGCCCTGCTCCTCGACGAGCGTCTCCGGGACGTCCTCGTCGTCGGCGCCTACCGGGACAACGAGGTGGACGCCGCGCACCCGCTCACGGCGTTCCTCGCCCGGTGGGACCGCCTCGGTGTGGCGCCGACACGTCTCACGGTCACGAACCTCCCGCGGCCGGCTCTGGGCACGATGCTGAGCGAGATGCTGCGGATCGCCCCGGAGGAGGCGGCGCCGCTCGCCGAGGCGATCGGCTCCCGCACCGACGGGAACCCGTTCGACACTGTCGAGCTGGTCAACTCCCTCCGCCGCGAGGGAGCGCTGGCGATGGGCCCGCTCGGCTGGAGCTGGGACGCCACCACGCTGCGCCGTCACCTCGGCCACGACAACGTCGTCGGCATCCTCGTCACCCGTCTGGCCGCCCTGCCGAGACGGACCCAGGAACTGCTGGAGATCATGGCCTGTCTCGGGGGTGAGGTGGACACGGATCTGCTCGGGGACGCCAGCGCCCTGCCCACGGAGACCGTGGAGGAGCGTCTGCTCCCCGCCCTGGAGGACGGCCTCCTGGTCTACGACCACGGCGACGCCTCCGCGCGGTTCCGGCACGACCGGGTCCAGCAGGCCACCCTCACCTACCTCGGCACCGCCGACCGGGCCGAGCTCCAGCTCGTCCTCGCCCGGCGGCTCGCTCCCCTGCCGGGTCGTGAGCTGATCGCCGCCGAGCAGTACCTCGGGATCGCCTGGGCGGTGGACGACCCGAAGGAGCAGCGGCGGCTCGTCGAGGTGTTCCGCACCGCCACGGCCGGGGCGATCGCGATGGCCGACTACGGGCGGGCCGAACGGTACGTCTCGGCGGCGATGGCCCTGATCCCCCCGTCCGGTCCGGTCGCCGTCGACGCCGCCACCGCGGCGGAGATGGCCGTCGAACTCCACACCGTCCTCTACAGCCTGGGCCGCCTGGACGAGCTCGACGACGCGTTCGGGAAGGTGACGGAGTCGACGGACGACGTTCTCGTCAGGGCGGACGCCGCCCAGCTGCAGGTGGTCAGCCTGACCAACCAGAACCGGATGGCCGAGGCGCTCGATCTGGGGTTCGGCCTGCTGCGTGAACTCGGCGCCGGGATACCCGACGACCCGGACGAACTCGCCCGTGAGATCGACCGCAGCCTCGCGACGATGGACCGCTGGGTCGCGGGCGGCGACGAGGTCGAGCATCTGCTGACCCCCCGGTGCACGGACCCCCGCATCCTGGCGACGGCGCGGTTCCTCGACCGCTTCATCCCGACGGCGTTCTTCTCGAACCATCCGGCGTGGCCGCTCCTCGGCCTCACGGCGGCCCGCCTGTGGGCGGGGCACGGTGCGGCGGCGGAGCTCGCGGGGCCGGTCTGCTACTCGTCGTTCGCGACGATCACGCGGCGGGACGACTACCGCACCGGGAACGCCGCCGTGCGGCAGGCGCTCGTCGTCAGCGAGACCCAGGGGTGGGAGCCGGTCACCTCCCACATCCGGGCCGCGTACGCCCTCAGCTGCGCGCCCTGGTCGGAGCCGCTGGAGGACGTCCTGCGGCAGGCCCGCCAGGCCCACGAGTCGCTGGTCCGGAACGGTGAGCTCCAGCACGCCTGCCACACGTACTACAGCACGCTGCCGGCCCTGTTCGACAGCGCCGCGACGCTGGAGGAGGTCATGGCCGAGGTCGACGCCGCGATGGCCTTCACCGCGCGGACCGGGAACGACCACGCCGGCGGGGCCTACCTGATCTACCGCCAGTTCGCCGGGACCCTGCGGGGCGGGACCGACGACTCGTGCGGCGTCGTCGACGGTGCCGTGGACGACGACGAGTACCTGCCCCGGCTCGCGGCCAATCCGACGGCCGCCGCGTACTTCCACGCGATGCGGGCCCTGTCGGCCGCCGTCCTCGACCGGCCCGACGACCTCGTCCGGCACGCGACCGCCGTCGCTCCCCTCATGCCGTTCATCGGCGCGACGTACATCACGACCACCGCCCACCTGGTCCAGGCCCTCGCGCTGGTGCACCGTCTGCGGGCGGCGCCGCCGGACCGCGAGTCCCTCCTCGCCGCGTTCGACACCGAACGCGAGTGGCTGACGGCGCGGGCGGTCGACGTCCCGGCGACGTTCTCGCACCTGCGGCGCTGGATGGACGCCGAACTCATCTGGCTCCAGGGGGAGCCTCTCCTCGCGACCCGCTCCTTCGACGCCCTCCTGGCGGACCTGACGCGGCGCCCGCGACTCTGGCACCGCGCCCTGATCGCGGAGCGGGCGGCCCTGCTCCACGAGGAGAACGGCCTGCGGCACCTGACCACGATGACGCTCCTGGAGGCGAGAAGCGTCTACGAACGCTGGGGGGCGACGGCGAAGGTCGCCGACCTCGACGCGCGGCATCCCGAGCTGCGGAAGATGCGGTCACGGATCTGGACCGGATCCGGCGGCCGGTACCTCACGGACAGCGGCGGCAGCGGCACGTACTCCACCGACGAGATCGACCTGCTCGGCGTCGTCAAGACCTCCCAGGCCCTGAGCTCGGAGACGAGCACCGACCGGCTGCTCGCCCGGGTGAAGGCCGTCCTCAGCTCGATGACCGGGGCGACCTCGGTCCGGATGGCGCTGCGGGACGACGCGGCGTCCTGGGTGACGACGACGGACGACGGGCAGTCGCTGACCGTCGAGGCCGCCGCCGAGAGGGGCCTGCTCCCGCTCACCGCGTTCCGGTACGCCGAGCGTGTCCAGGAACCGGTCGTCGTCGACGACGTCCAGGAGGACGAGAGGTTCAACCGTGACCCGTACTTCGCGGGGGTGCGGTCCTGCTCGCTCCTCGTGATCCCGATCCTCTCCCAGGGCAGGCCGAGGGCGATACTGATCCTCGAGAACCGGCTGAGCCGCGCGGCGTTCGCCGCGGACCATCTGGACGGTGTCATGCTCATCACCGGGCAGCTCTCGGTGTCGTTGGACAACGCCCTGCTCTACGCCTCGCTCGAACGCAAGGTCGCCGAGCGGACCGAGGCCCTCGGCGTCGCGAACCGGCGTCTGGAGACACTCTCCGCCACGGACGCCCTGACCGGGCTGTCCAACAGGCGTCACCTGAAGGACCTGCTCGACGACGTCTGGCGGGAGGCGCTGCGCAGGAAGTCACCCATCGCGATCGCGATGATCGACATCGATCACTTCAAACTCTTCAACGACCGTTACGGGCACCCCGCCGGTGACCGCTGCCTCCGGCTGGTCGCCGCGGCCCTCGGCGAGAAGATCCGGGGAAGCGACACGGTCGCGCGGTACGGCGGCGAGGAGTTCATCATCGTGATGCCGGGGGTGGACATCGTCATCGCCGAGCGCGTCGCGGAGCGCGTGCGGAAGGCGGTCGCGGCCCTCGACCACCCGCACGAGAGCTCCCCGATGGGGATCGTCACCGTCAGCATCGGGGTCACCGCGGTCGTCCCGACGCCGGAGGGGACTCCCGAGGCGCTTGTCGAGTTCGCCGACCACCTCCTCTACCAGGCCAAACGCGGCGGCCGGAACCGGATCGCCGTCGAGCGCCTGTCGGCTCCCGCCGTCCGCTGACGGTCTCGCGCCGTCGGCCGGCGAGCAGGCGCCTACCGCTCCAGACGTCCGTGGGGGTCGTGGCGGGCCCCGAGGTCCCGCCAGGCCCCCCAGTCCAGGGTCTTGTGCTGCCAGGCGAAGAACTCGCCGTCCGCCGGGTCGAGCCGGTAGGTGTTGTGGTCGAACGCGACCCGCGCCTCCGGGCCGAAGATCTGCGACGGCACGTCGGCGACCGCCCCGGTGAGCTGTCCGCGCCGCATCGCGACCGTGTTGTCGTGCACCCACACGTTCCGGACGATGTGGGGCCCGTGGGACGCGGGCTGCTCGGCCACCCGGTCCCCGCTGTCGAGCAGCACGATGCCGTTGACGTTGTCCCGCACGATGTTGTGCGCCACCTCGATCAGCTCGTTGCCCCCGGAGGACTGGATCTGGATCCCGGCGTCCCAGGCCCAGCCCTTGTCCGGCCGCCCGTTGCCCGAGATCACGTTGTGGACGATCACCGCGTCGTAACTGATCTCGTGCTGGATCCCGGCACCGCGGTTGTCCGCGACCTTGTTGTTCCGGTAGGTCGTCCGGATGTTCCCGCCGTCGGCCCACAGTCCCGGGCCGACGTTGCCGAAAACGTCGTTGCGGGCGAGGGTGACGCCGTCCGTCGACCAGAGCTTGCCGCCGCCCGCCTCCCACTCCGACGAGTACCCGGCAACACCGTTCGCGAACACCTGGTTGTCGCTGATCGTCGCCCCGTCCCCCCAGACGGCGAACCCGAGCTGTCCCTGGTCGTGGATCACGTTGCCGGACACCGTGCCGCGGGACGCGATCCCGATCCCGATCCCGTGGCCGAACCGCACCTCGTTGTTCACGACACGCCAGCCCGACCCGGACGCCGGGGGCGAGACCTGACGCGCCTCGACCACGGCCGTCTGGGCGGGGGACGCGACCTGTTCGAGCACGAGACCGGCGACGGTGACGTCGTCCACGACCGCCCTGACCAGGCTCGGGGCGACGGCCTGCTCGACGAGGTGCCCGGTGGGGTCGCTGCCGACGGTGACGGTGTTCGTCGCGTAGTCGGCGTACACGGTGCCCCCGGTGACGGCCGACCGCTCCCCCACCCGGGCCAGCCGCCGCCCGTCGAGGAACACGTCCTCCGCCCGGGCGCACCCGGGCGTGTCCGGACGGCACTGGCCGGAGGTGCCCGGGCCGGACGGGAGGAACCCCGGGGCCGACCAGGCGGCGCCGTCCGGTCGCCACCCCGACAGCACCTTCGACCCGCGAACGACCGCGCCGGCGCGGCCGACGAGGGCGTCGCCCCGCCGGGGCACCACCGGGGTCACGAGGCGGTGGACCCCCGGGGACAGGCAGAAGGCCGTCCCGGGAGGGTGCGCGTCGATCATGCCCTGGAGGTCCGCGTCGACGCCGACGTCGACCCCCGTGCACGCGCCGCCGTCCGCGGCCGGTCCGATGACGCGAGCCGGTCCGGTCGCGGGTTCCGGTGCGGTCGCGCTCGCCGGCCCGGTCGCACTCGCGGGTCCGGTCACGCTCGCCGATCCGGTGGTTTGCGCCCGGTCGTCGCGGGACCGGTCGAGCGACCGGAACGGATCCGGCGGGTCGGGGTGGCCTCCGGGCCCGGCCCGCATCACGAACACCGCCACGAGGACGGCGCCCAGCACCAGGAGCATCACCGCGAGTCCCGCGGCGGCCCGTCCGCGACGGTTCACCATCCCGGCCCGCCCGGCGACACGGGATCCGGCCGCGCCGGACCCGCCTGCGGGGCGGGCGCCCCGCCGGGGCGCGCCCGGCGGGTCAGCACCGTTCCGATCCCGAACGCGGTCCACAGTGGAACGGCCACCTGGGCTCCTTCGAGTTGCGGGTCGAAAACCGAGGAGACGCCGACCGCCGTCGCCAGCACCACGCACAGGATCGAGAGCCGACGGGACAGGTCCCGGCCCCGGGAGGCGAGCACCCGGCACCCGACGATCATCCGCCGGTACCAGGCGCACCACAACGAGATCCACAGCACGATTCCGAACAGGCCCATCCGGGCCACGATGTCGAGGTGCGAGTTGTGAGGGTTGCGCAGCGCGACGGTCCCGTCGTCATAGACCCCGACCTCGACGGCGAGGTTCGGCCCGAAACCGGAGCCCACCAGGAGGTCGCCCGACTCGATCCGGTGTTCCATCACCCGTGACCACAGGACGATCCGCCCCCGCGTCGTGCCGGTGAGGTTGCCGGGGACGTCGGAACTCTGAAGGCTCAGCAGGTTGCTGACGAGCTGGGACGCCGAGTACTCCCGCCCCTGGGCACCGCCGACGGGGACGGGCACGACGGCCAGGACGAGCGCCGTCACCGTCAGACACGCGACAGCCCCGAGAACGGCCCGCCCGCGGACCTGACGGGGGACGCACGCCAGCCCCACCCCGGCCGCCGCGACGGCGGCGAGCAGGCCCCCGCGGTTCTGGGTGCCGACGAGCCCGATCACGAGGACGGCGACGATCGTCCACCAGGCCCGCGCCCTCGTCCCGGGCCGTCCCGGACACAGCCACAGGGCACCGAGCGCCACCAGCGCCGCGAGGGCGGCGTTCCCCGGTTTGTGGTTGAGCACGGAGACCGTGCTCCAGGGCACGGAGGGGGCGCGGTCCGCGACCGAGGCCAGCACCACCGCGAACGGCAGCCAGGCGAGCAGCCAGGGCACGAGGCGGATCAGCCCGCCGACGAGACGCTCCAGACGCTCCGGGGACCGTTCGAACGCGGCGACGACCACGAAGGCGTGGATCGCGTAGTACCAGAGGGCGGCGTCGCGGACGGCGTCGATCCCGTGGAGGGAAAGCCCCGGGAGCGTCCGGATCAGTCCCCACCCGGCGAACACCGCGAGCAGCAGGAGGACCGGGTCGTCCCGGAGCCTCGCGCGGAGGTAGCCCGTTCCGGTGAGCAGACCGACCACCCCCACGAGCAGGAGCAGTTCCCCGACGAACAGCGGGGTGCCGGGGATGTGCAGGTACGCGAACGCCTTGTCGAAGGCCAGGTACCCGCCGATCACCGGACCGAGACCGGTGAGGTACAGCCCCAGGGCACGGCCCGGAGGGATGCTCACCGGCCCCTGGCCCGGAGTCCCCCGGCCCACCGGGCGAGGGCCGCCGTCCCGCGTCTCACCAGGGACGTCGTCCCCCGGACCGACGCCACCACCCCACGCCCGGCGCGCAGCAGAACCCGCCGGGCGACGTGCCGGACCCGCCGGGCGACGTGCCGGGCCCGCCGGGCGCGGGAGGCGGTGACGCCGTCGCCGGTCGGCGCGCGGTCGTAGACGACTCCGAGCGGTTCCGCCCGAAGGGTGTGCAGCCGTTCGGCCAGTTCGAGGTGCTCCCGCAGAGGCTCGTCGTGACGGGCGACGACGACGACGGCGTCCGCGGCCCCCGCGAGGGCGACGGCGTCCGCCGACTCCAGCAGAGGAGGGCCGTCGATCAGCACGATCTCGAACCGGGACCGGGCCGCCGCCAGCAGGCCCTGCACCGCCCGGCGCCGGGCCGCGCCACTGACCCGCCCGTCGTCCGGGCCCGGTCCGAGAACCGCGGGCACGCCGTCGCGCGGCGGGCCCGGGACACACTCGGCCAACGTGCGGTGTCCGGACAGCACCTGCCGGAACCCGTCGCCGGCCGGCCCGCCGGCCGGCCCCTCGGCCGGCCCGCCGGAGGCGAGAGCCGCGCCGAGCCCTCCGCCGGACGCGTCCACCGCGAGCACGGTCGTCCCGCCGTCCGCGAGGGCACGGGCCAGACCCGCGACGACCGCCGTCCCGCCCGGGCCGTCCCTCACCGCCATGACGGCGACGGACACCGGGCCACCCCCATCGTTGCCCGCGCCCGCGCCCATCCGGTCGAGGTACCCGGCCGCGAGGCGGAAGGCCTCCTCGACGGCGCGGTCCGCGGAGCCGTGGGCCACCGGGATCTCGCTGATCAGAGGCGCCCGGTAGCAGGCCGCGGCCTCCAGCGGGTCGTGCAGCCGCCGGCGCCTGCTCACCCGTGCGTACGCGAGCGCGGCACCGGCGATCGCGCCGGCCAGGAGCCCGACCCCGGAGTTGATCAGTTGTTGCCCGGCGCCCGGACCGACCGGGTCGGTCGCCCAGGTGGTGACCGGATGATGGGCCAGGTCGATCTGCACGTTCACCATCACCTGGCTGCGCTGGCCGAGAAGGCTCGTCCGGACCGTGGCGGCCGTCGTCTCGGCGATCGCCCGGTCGATCCCCGCGATCGTGGCGGCACCCTGGGCGGCGATCGACGCCGTCCGGGTGGCGTCGAACGACTGGAGCACGGCGTCGACGGCGACCCGCGCGACGCGGGGGCTCGACCACGTGAACGCGACGGCGACGATGCTCGCCCCGTAGGAGCCGGGGGAGGCCGCGAGCGGCGGGGTGATCTGGACCTGGCTTCTCCCGCCGAAGAAGTCGCTGGTTCTCAGCTCGGCGCGGCCGAGGGCCGCGTTGGCGAGCCGGACCGCGCGGACCGCGACCTCCTGGGACCCCAGCAGCATCACCTGGCCGTCGAGGTACTGGTCGGAGTCCTGCTCGGGCAGGGACAGCTGCCGGGGAACCGTCACCTCCGCCCGGGCCTGGTACTCGCGGGGGGCGAACACCCCCCAGGCCGCCGCGAGGAGCAGCCCGGCCAGGGACACCGCCGCGACCATCGCCCAGTACCGGCGGACGGCGCCGACGACCGTCGGTTCGAACCGCGCCAGATCCGCTGAGGGTGCCGGGGAACCGGATCGCCCCGTGGCGGGAACGTCGCCACGATCCATGTCCACCCCCGTGTGCCGAACCGAGGAGATCCTGAACCGGGCTCGAACGAGGGATCCCATAAGGGGATCGGGCAGGGTCCCCCGTGATACCGGGGACGGCGCCGAACACCATGAGGTCCCGTGCGGGGCTGCATTAGACTCCGGCCGAAATCGCGCCAAGGGGACACCAGCGCCGCAGGCCACAGGCCTGGGGACCACACAAGGGGGTAGGGGTGGGAAAGGCAGACCCGGTCGCGTTACGCACGGGGGCCGGAACGCTCAGCCGAACGGCCACCGACATCGAGACGGCATCGCAGACGATCATCGCGCAGTCCCGGACCGTCGAGGGGGCCGCACCCGGCACCTTCGGCCCGGCAGCGGCACGTTTCGGCGCAGCCTGGGGCGGGGAGCTGCTGGCCTGGGCCTTCGGAGCGGCGACGCTCGGAAAGATCGGCGCCGAGAACGCCGGGCAGTTCGAGACGGCGACCGGCGGATGAGCGCGCCTCCGTTCACGCGGCCCCAGGGCGATCCCGGGTCGATCCTCGCCGCCGCCAGCAAGATCGGCGCCGTCGCCACGGGCGGCCAGACCGCCCTCACCACGTTCACCGGCGCGACGACCGGCATGCTCAAGGACTGGGACACCCCGGTCGCCACGGAGTTCGCCCAGCTCGCGGGGTCCCACACCGTGCGCCTGACCGCCGCCGTCGAACAGGTCGAGGGCGCCGCGGGCGCGGTGAAGGGATACGGCGACGCCCTCCGCGCCGTCCAGGAGTCGATCGACGCCCTCACCGCGGCCTGGAACGGCCAGCAACGGACCGTCGAGGAACGCTCGGCGTCCGGCGAACCGCTCCCGGGACGGTCCGAGGCGATCCGTGAACAGGCACGGATCGAGGGTGACGCCTCGCGGGAGCTCGACCGCTTCGACCGGACGCGCCGGAGCCTCACCACGATGCTCGACGACAGCACCGGCGTCCTCGTGGCCGCCCCCGCGGGCAAGAACCCGGAGCAGCTCTTCGGCATCGTGATGGGCGCCTGGACCCAGATCAGTCCCGAGGTCAAGCTCGGTCTGACCGGCGGCAAGGTCGTCGGTATCGTCACGAAGGCCACGCCCGCGGTGAAAGCGGTACGCACCTACGCGGACGCGAACCGGGCCGAGACCCTCCTGCGGCAGACGCGGGGGCTGGCGCTGGCCACCGCGAAGGTCCTGCTCCAGGACGGCGGCCGGTACAACCGGATCCCCGGGCAGGTGGGCGTCCTCGCCCGCGACATCCGGGACGCCAAGCAGGTGGCGGACGGCGCGAGGACCGTCGCCGAATCCCGCTACCTCAACTTCTACAAGGCCGCCGTCCCGGTGAGCCGGTTCAGCAAAGGGCTGGCGATCGCGGGGATCGCCGGAGGCGCCTACGACCTGATCGCCAACCCCCTGGACGAGACCGGGGCGCGACGCGGGGTCTCGGTGACGATGGACGTCGTCGGGATCGGCGCCTCCGGAGTGGGCCTGGCGGCGGCGGCCGGCCTGGTGACCCTCGGCCCCGTCGGCGTGGGGATCGTCGCCGGAGCGCTCGTCGTCACGGCCGCCTGGGGGGTCGGGACCTATGTCTACGATCACTGGGACGACATCGAGAAGGGCGTCTCCACCGCGACCAAATGGGTCGGCGACCAGGCAACAAAAGCGACGAAAAAGGTCACGAACGGAGTGAGGAACATGGTCGGCGGAGTCGGGAAAGCCGTGTCCGGGTTGTTCTCGTGACAGGCGTCAGTCTGGTCGACTACGAGACCGCCACAGTGTGGATCGCCCGGTTGCTCGCCGAGGCGGCGACGGAACGCGTCGACATCGCCGCGTTCACCGACGAGGAACTCGCCGCCCTCGACGGGGACCGCGCCGAGCACGTCGCCCCGACGCCCTGGCTCGACGCCCTCCCGGCCGAACAGCACGAACTCGCCGCCTCGATCGCCCTGCGCGGGTTGATCGCCCGGGGGCTCGTCGTCCGGCTGGACGAGCACCAGGAGGGCGACCGGACGGTCCTGTCGATGCCCGACGAGGTCCTGGCGGTCCTGGCGATGCGCCGCACCGCCGCGTCCATCACGATCGCCGGGCAGCAGACGTCACTCGGGCAACGCACCCGGGTGCTCTACCGGCACGCCGACGGGCTCCTGGAGGAGAACGTCTCCACGGGCGGGCTGCACACGTTCTCGCTCGCCCCGCTGCCGGTGGCGGCCGACGGCCTAGCCGCCTGGTGCGACCCCCAGCACGTGGCCGGCGACGACGGAGAGACCTCCACGATCGCGCTCGCGGACGTCGCCCGGGGCGAGGGCATCCCGTCGCCGTTGACGGCGTCACTGGTGGTCACCGTGCTCGCCGGGGTCGGACCGGAGATCGACGACGACGGCGACCCCGTCCAGACACGCGTCACGGTGTACGCGACCCCCGACCAGGTCCACGTGGCCGATCCGGCCCCCGAACCCGGCCATCTGCGGATCCGTGAGGTGTCCGCGAGCTCCCTCCGCAGCGCCGTCGAGGCGGTCGTGGCCGGTCACCATGCCTGATCTGCCGACGATCCTGCTCCGACCCGAGGACGCCGGCCGGGAGCTGTACCGCGCCCGCCCGACCCCCGGACCCCTCGCCTGGCTGGTCCTGGCCGGCGCCACCGTCACCGGCGGGCTCGCCGGCTGGTTCGCGGCGGGCGGCGGCCCGGTCACGGCCGTCACCGGAGCCACCGGGATCGCCCTGCTCCTCGGAAGCCTGTACCTGGTGGGCTCGCTCGACTGCCACCGCGTGTGCGAGAACGCGCTCGTGCTCGGTCTCACCCCGTGGCCCGGCGGCCAGCCGTACGTGATCCCGTGGACGACCGTCGACCCCTCGACCCTCACCGTGCGCCGGCCACTGACCAGGCCCGGCGCCTCCCCCGGCCAACCGGGGGAACGCGGGATACGGGCCGCCCTCTACTCCCGGTGCGGTGTGAGCATCGGAGGGTTGCACGCCGACCTCGCCCACCCCCGGCGGCGCGTCACCGTCCCGGCGGCCCGGGACCTCCTCGACCGCCACCTCGAGGACCCCACCCGGCACGGTCTGCCCGCGACCTTGTGGACCATGGGAGTCCGCGATCCGGGTCCTCTCGTCGAAGCGATCGTCGCGGCGCTCGCGGCCGCTGGCCTCGCCGACCCGGCGCTGGCCGGGCGGGTGCTGGCGCACCCGGTGGCGGGCGGAAAGGACGCCCCGGGCAAAGAACCTCCCAAGTGAGGGCGACGTCCCGGGGACGGCGGACAGACTCTACGGTGACACGGGCACGAAGCCGGTACCGGCGTCCCGGACGCCGGAAGGAGGACCGTCATGCGGGTACGACACCTGGCAGCACCCTGGGCGATCCTCGTCCCGGTCGCCCTGCTGACGGGTGGGTGCGGCCTCCTCGGCGGCGCCTCCGGAGATTCCCCCGGCGGCTCGGAACCCGATCGGAGCACGACCTTCACGGCGACGGCGGACACGTTCGTCTCCAGCGGCGAACGTGACAGCGCCGGCGGCGAGAAGAAAGAGATCATCGCCGGCGGCTCCCCGGAGCAGCGGGCCCTCATGACGTTCACCGTCACCGGGTGGAACGGTCCCGTCGGCCACGCGGTCCTGCGATTACGGACCAACGGGGACAACAACGGCAGCGACGACGGCGGCACCGTGCGTGCGGTCAGCGACACCTCGTGGCCGGAGAGCACCCTCACCTGGGACCGGGCCCCGGCGGGTGACGGCCCGCGCTTCGGATCGTTCGGGACGGTGACCAGCAGCACCTGGTACGACGTCGACGTCACCGCCTCGGTCACCGGCAACGGAACGTACGGCTTCACCATCTCCTCGGACAGCGACGACGCCGTCCACTACGACTCCCGTGAGACCGGGGACCACGCCCCCCAGCTGGTGCTGCACACCGCCGGTCCGGGCGGGGCGGGGAAACGGTCCGGCGCGGACGCCCGCACGGAGGTCCTCGTCGGCGCGGGCGACGTCAGCACCTGCGACAACGATCATGCGGAGAAGACCGCGGACCTCCTGGCCTCCGTCGAGGGAACGATCTTCACGGCGGGTGACACCAACCAGGACAACGGCGAGGGCTGGCGGTACGACGAGTGCTTCACCCGCTCGTGGGGACGGTTCAAGAAGCGGATCAGGCCCGCCCCCGGCAACCACGACTACATGACCGAGGACGCGAAGGGTTACTACGACTACTTCGGGAAGGCCGCCGGGGAACGGGGTAAGGGCTACTACTCCTACGACCTCGGCACCTGGCACGTCGTCGCCCTGAACTCCAACTGCGAGATCGTCGGCTGCGAGGAGGGCTCCGACCAGGAGAAGTGGCTGCGGGCCGACCTCGCCGCCAGCTCCAAACCGTGCACGGCGGCCTACTGGCACCACCCGCTGTTCACGTCCGCCGAGGGACATGAGGGGAGCGAGCCGGTCCGGCCGCTCTTCCGCGCGCTGTACGACGCCGGGGCGGAGATCGTGGTCAACGGCCACAACCACGTCTACGAACGCTTCACCCCCCAGAACCCCGACGGCGAACCCGACCGCGAGAAGGGCATCCGCGTGTTCACCTCCGGCACCGGAGGGGGCGGCGACTACTACTCCTTCCTGGAGCCCCGGCCCACCAGCAGGGTCCGCAACTCGGGCACCTACGGCGTCTTGAAGTTCACCCTGGAGAAGGACGGGTACCGCTGGCAGTTCCTGCCCGTCGAGGGCAAGAGCTTCACCGACAGCGGGACCGGCGTCTGCCACTGAGACCAGGCCCGGCGGCGTCAGCCCCGCGACGTCAGCGGCCGGGGAGTTCGTACACCGCGCGGGGGCCGCCGATCAGCGGCGGACGGTGGCCGGCGGCCGTGACGTGGGCGGCCCCGATCTGCCGCACGGCGCACTTGACGGGGACGGCGACGTGCTTGACGTGCATCCCGATCAGGGTGCCGCCGATGTCGATCCCAGCCTCGGCGCGAAGGTGCGCGACGACGACCGGATCCTTCGCCTCGCGGAACGCGAAAGCGGCCATCGCGCCACCCGCCCGGGGGACGGGGACGACGCTCACCTCCTCCAGGTCACGCTCCTCCATCAGGCCCCGCTCGACCACCAGGGCCCGATTCAGGTGTTCGCAGCACTGGAAGGCCGGCCGGAACCCGATTTCGTCCTGCCCCTTGCGCACCGCGGCGAAGACGGCGGCCGCGACGGCCTCGCTGCCCGCCGTCCCGATGCGTTCACCGGCGATCTCACTCGTGCTGCACCCGATGACCAGGACCGTTCCCGGCCGGAGTCTCCCCACCTCGGCGAGCCCACCGAGGAGGGCTCTCGTCTGTTGCTCGATCAACGCGTAGTCCACACCGCCGAGCCTAGATGATCGATGATGGCCGGAGGACGCCCGCGGCCGGGGCGGTCAGGCCGTCCGGCGGTGGGCCCGGCCGAGCAGCGCCACCCCGGCGGCGAAGTACGCGGTCGAGAGCACCGCGAGGGCGACCACCTCGAAGAGGACGTCGCCGAACCCGCTCCCCAGTGTGAAGACCTTGTTCAAGGCGGTGACGGCGTGCGTGGGGGCGAGCAGTTCGAAGGGGCCGAGAGGATGCCCGGCCACCGTCAGCCAGGTGACGCGGGGCATCGGCAGCATCACCCCGGTGAAGAACATCAGCAGCCCCAGGGGGAAGTTGGCGATGACGAACGCCTGGGCGACCGTCCGGGAGACGGCGGCGACCACCATGCCGACGCCCGTCACCGACCCGATCGTCAAGGTGAGCACGACGATCGCCACCCACAGCGGCCCCTCGCTGCGGAAACCGCACGCCCAGGCGGTCGCGAAGGTGGCGAGGACGGCGACGATCCCGACGAGCAGGATGACGCCGCTCGTGCCGAGGAGGTAGTCGGCGGCGGTCATCCGGGTCAGGCGCAACCGCCGCATCCCCCCGGTCTCGATCTCTCGGGCCACGGTCATCGCCGCAAGGAAGATCAGCATGATGACGGAGAAGACGATCAGCCCGGGGACGTAGATCTCGAAGTCGGAGCGCCGTCCGGACCCGCCGACGGCGTCCTCGACCATGCGCACCGGGCCGGTGCGTCCGGTCTCCGCCTCGACGTACTCCTGCACGGTCGCCGAGGCGAGGGCGGCGGCCAGCACGTAGCCGGGATGGGTCAGGTCCCCGGCGACGGTGAAACTCACCGGTTCGACCGCGCCCGCGACCACGCCCTGGGAGAACCCGTCGGGGATCACCACGACGGCGACGGCCTCGCGGCGTCCGACCGCGTCCAGCGCCTCACGTCGGGACGGGAGGGTCCGCACCCGCAGGAGCGGGTTCTCGGACGCGCCCTGCACCGTCGCGAGCGCCGTCGCGATCTCGCGCCCGGCGTCCAGGTGGCCTCCCCCGGGACGGGACGCCCCGGCGTCCTCGTCGACGACGACCACCTGGTAGGAGGTCGACACCTGCGGGAACACGACGTAGTAGAGGAGGACGAACGCGGGGGCGAAGGCGAGGGTCAGCGCGACGACGAGCAGGTCCCGGCGGACCTCGCGCAGCGTCTTCCCGAGGACGACCAGGGCTCTCATGACCGAAGGCTCCTTCCGGTCAGGTGGAGGAAGACGTCCTCCAGGGACGGCGTGCGGACGTGGGTCTCGACGACGCCTTCGCCGAGGCTCCGGCGGAGGGCCTCCGGGGAGTCGCAGGCGAGCACCGTGCCCCCGTCGACGACGGCGACGCGGTCGCTCATCCGGCCAGCCTCGTCCATGTCGTGAGTCGTGATCACCACGGTGGCCTTCCGGGCCACCTCACGCACGAGGTCGCGCACGAGGACGCGGCTCTGGGGGTCCAGCCCGGCCTCCGGCTCGTCGAGGACGATGAGTCCGGGGTCGTGGATCAGGGCGAGGGCGAGGTTGAGGCGCCTCTTCTGCCCACCGGACAGGGTGCCTCCGCGGGCGTCGGCCTTGGGGGTCAGTCCCAGACGGTCCAGGAGCCCGGCGGCGGTGTCACGCACCCGGCGGCGGGGGATTCCGTACAGGCGTCCGACGAACTCCAGCTGTTCGCGGCAGGTGTGTTTCTCCCAGACGACCAGTTCCTGGGGACACAGGCCGACGCGGACGCGGTCGTCGGCGGAGGCGGTCAGGGGGCGTCCGTCCAGGAGGAGACGCCCGGCGTCGGGGCGGATCTCACCGCAGATCAGGCGAAGGACCGTGGTCTTCCCGGCTCCGTTGGGTCCGAGGAGCCCGAAGACCTCCCCGGAACGGATCTCGGCGGAGAGGTCGTTGACGGCGAGGACGTCCCCGTAGCTCTTGCGGAGCCCGTCGAGGGTGAGCACGGGCCCGGTCACGACGACGCCCCGATCGCCCGCAGCACGAAGTCGACGGTCGCCGCGTACACACGCTCCGGGGGATGCTCGTCGTCGTACAGCAGGTAGTACCCGTTCAGCTGCGGGAGGAGCCAGGCGTCCGCCACGGCGGTCGTCAGCGCCATCACCAGGCGGGTGGTGACGTCGACGTCGACGTCCCCGGCGAGTTCGCCGCGCGTCTTCGCCCCGATGAGCAGGTTGTGCAGCAGGCCCCGCATCGAGGTGGCGACGGGGGTGACGAGGCGGTCGAGGTACCCCGGCTCCCCCGAGTAGGCGACCCGCGCGAAGAAGGTGAGCAACCCGGCGTTCGCGGTCGACCACTCCAGCCCGGCGTCGAGGTACGCGGCGAGCCCTTCCCGCAGCGGCAGGTCCGCCATGGCGGGCGCGCAGGCGTCGAAGGAGGAGGTGAGGACGCCTGTCGTCACGTCGACGGCGAAGTCGAGCATGCCGTCACGGCCGGGGAAGTACTGGTAGAGCGAGCCGACGGCGACCCCGGCCCGGTGGGCGACCGCCTTGACCTGGAGGGCGTGCGGGCCGCCCTCGGCCGCCTCGGCGAAGATCGCCTCGACGACGGCTCGCTGACGGGCGGGATCGAGACGCCGGAACGTCCGGGTCACCCGCCCCTGCCCCTCCAGGAGGAGGACCTGCCGCTCCCAGGCCTTCGCCTCCTCCGCTTCGAGTGCCTCGGGGTCTTGTCGCGGTTCCGGTCCGGGGGACATGACAGCAGCCTCCGAGAGGGTCATGAACTTCGATTCACGTTGTGTGAATCGTGGTTCACTTTCGACTCGGCCCCCCGGGACCAAAGCCCCTTCGACGCGTCAGCCCTCCCCGGAGCGTCGCGACGACGCCGGGGAGGGCAGCGGTCAGGTCCCCTCGGGGCGGTGGATCAGGCCCCCAGGGAAAGAGGGCGCTCGGTCTCGACGGTGACGACCACGTCGGGCAACGGCACGACCGCGTCGGGCAACGGCACGGCCCCGGCGACCGGCGCGAGAGACCCCGTCCACTCCGCGGTGACGTTGCCGGCGTCGACCGGGGCGCGACGGGAGAGCAGCCAGATCACGAACGCGACGAGAGCGGCGAGGACGAAGACGGTGAGCGCCCCGGCGGTTCCGCCGAGCAGGTTCGAGGCCCAGAAGGCGAGCGCGCCGACCAGGCCCGCCCCCGGCAGGGTCGCCAGCCAGGCCAGCGCCATCCGGCCGCCGACACTCCAGCGCACCGGGGCGGGGACCCCTCCGACCCGGGTCCCGACACCGGTCCCGAGGACGGATCCGGTCACCACCTGGGTCGTCGACAGCGGGAACCCGAGAGACGAAGAGATCATGATGACGGCGGAGGCCGTCGTCTCGGCGGCGAAGCCCTGGGCCGGTCCGATGTCGGTCAGGCCCTTGCCGAGGGTGCGCATCACGCGCCAGCCCCCCATCGCCGTCCCGATCCCCATCGCGAGGGCGCACGACACGATCACCCAGACCGGGGTGCCGTCGTCCTTCCCGAGCGAGCCGTGGGCCACCAGCGCCAGGGTGATGATGCCCATGGTCTTCTGCGCGTCGTTCGTCCCGTGCGCCAGGCTGACCAGGGACGCCGAGCCGACCTGGCCGATCTTCAGGGCCCGGTCGCGGGACGCTCCGTTCATCCCCGCCGTCGCCTTGACGATCGCGGCGGCCACCAGCGTCGCGACGGCGAGGGCGACGAAGGGCGCGACGGCCGCGGGCAACAGGACCTTCCGTACCAGTCCTTCACCGAGGACGGCGCCGGTCCCGGCGGCGACCAGGGTCGCCCCGACCACCCCGCCCACCAGGGCGTGGGAGGAACTGGTCGGGATCCCGAGCAGCCAGGTCAGGAGGTTCCACAGCACCGCGCCGATCAGGCCCGCGAGGACGACCGCCGGGGTGATCGCGCCGGAGTCCACGATGCCCTTGGCGATGGTCGCCGCGACCGACAGGGACACGAAGGCTCCGACGACGTTCAGGCCGGCGGACAGGACCACCGCGACCCGCGGGCGCAGGGCACCGGAGGCGACGGACGTCGCCATCGCGTTCGCCGTGTCGTGGAACCCGTTGGTGAAGTCGAACGCCAAGGCCGTCGTCACCACGAGGATCAGAAGCAGAGTCTCCGCCATAGACGCCATGGAAGCGCGCCCGTGAACGACATGGAAAGGCCCCGAGTCCTCTCGGGGAACTATTCAACCGAGCAGCCCGACGACGACCCCGATTCGTCACGCCCCGTTCACCTTTAGCGTGATCTGGATCACATTTCCCCTCCGCCGGGGAGCGTGAGGAGACAGGGTGTGACGCCCCCACCTGGGACCCAGACCCCCACCACCACACCGGTGGGCGATCCCGGTCACGAAACAGAGGGAGCCGTCCACCTCAAACCTACCCATACACCGACATTTCCCATCAATTGCCGTCGGTTCTGTGATCTTGTCGTCACACAGGTGAACTTGCCCCTATTGTCGGGAACGAAACTGTCAGGAACGAAAGGCTTGCACCCTGCTTAATCGAGCGGAAACAATGCTCGAAGGCCCCAGAACAATGCTCACGCACACGATCCGCCACAAGGACGCAGCCACGCTCGCCCGCCCGCCCGAGTGACGAGGTGATCCCATGCATCCCGACGAACTCGCCGACCTGGTCGCCCATCTGCACGAGCGCTACCCCCGTTACCCCCGGCCGACGCTGGAGCGATTGGTCAGGCGGGTCGCGTCACAGTACGAGGACGCCCAGGTGGCCGCCTTCGTCCCGATTCTCGTCCAGCGCCAGGTCAGCGAACAGCTTGAGTACACCGAGACGATCACCGTTCCGGACACCGAGGATCACCGCCCCCGTCACCTGAGTTCTTGATCACGGCGAGATCACCCGCGAGGAGCCGGGGCGGGACCCCGGCCAGGTCGCCGGTGACATTCTCGCCCTCGGAATGCCTTGCCCCACCGGGTCCCCCGGGACGACCGAACAACTCCGGGCCGCAATACCTCCACCCGTTCCCGCCATACACTCGGCCGTATCGCGAGGGCGGATCGGGACACCGGGCGCACCGCGCCCTCTCCCGACGGGAAGCATGTTGTTCCCCCTGCCCCCTAGAGATGGAATGGAGCTAGCCCTACCATGTCGCAGGGGGCCAACTCCCCGGCGGATTCAATCTCCGAAACGGCCCCGGCAACGCGGCGGGAGCGACCCCGGCCAGTCATTGCCCACCGTGAGCACATCACCGTATGGGGCGTCGTTGCATTGGCACATTGTGGTGATTCTCACTACCACACCACTCTCGGGAGGGCGTAAGCTCGCCACCTCCACCCGCTGTGGTCACCACACCATCACCCACAGTACCGGCGTGGCGCATTCCTCGATCTTGAATCGCGTCATCCCTGCAGGTGAGAGCCCCCTTGGGCGCAATGTGACACATCCTGATGCAACAACGCAGAGCACCTCGTGTGATTCAAGAACGCGTCAAGATGCAGTTTGACAATCCTCCGATCACATTGCGAGTCTCCGTTTCATGACCCTTCCTTCGACCCGCCCTCGAGGGCAGGGCTCTGCCACCGCGAAAGTTGCCTCCACCGGTCCCAGTGGCCAACGGATCGCTGCCTGGGTAGCCCAGGGAACGGTCGTGGCGGTCGGCATCGCCTGCGTGGTCTGGGCCTTCGGATTCTTCAACGGCGGGGAATCGGACAAGACCGCCGGGCAAGGGGATTCCTCGGCGGCCGCCCTCTCGGTCAGCACGGCGAGCATCGAACGCGGTTCCATCGAGGGGAAGGCACACCTCACCGGAAGCGTCGAATCGGCCGATCCCTACCAGGTGATGCCGTCGGTGTCCGGCAAACTGACCACTCTCCGCGTCAACGAGGGAATGAAGGTCAAGGAAGGGCAGGTGCTCGCGACCCTGCTCGACCTCGACGGCACCCTGGCGGGCGCGGCCGCGACGGCTCAGGCGAACCATGCCAAGGCCCGCCTGGAGCTTGAGGACCTTGAGAACCCGACGGCCGACTCCCTCCAGGTGGCGCAGGCCAAGGCCGCGGTGAAGTCGGCACAGGAGGTGCTCGACAACGCGCGCCGCGACCGCGACAAGGCGCAGACCAGCTACGACAAGGCGAAGGCCGAGGCGGACGCCGCCAAGGACGAGGTCGAGGACGAGAAGGCCGACGCCAAGGAGGAGGCCTCCAAGAGCGCCCGCAGCCAGGCCGCGACGCCGTCCGGCAGCGCCTCCGCGGGGGCGACGAACGCGCAGGCAGCCAACGCGCCAGCGGCCAACGCCGCCGGTGGCTCGGCGTCCGACGAACTGGCCGAGGCGACGGCCGACCTGACCAAGGCGGAGGGGAAGCGCGACTCCGCCAAGGTGAACCGGGACGCCAGGCGCGACGCCGTCACCAAGGCCGAGGAGGCCCTGCACTCGGCCGAGAGGACCCTGGACACCTTCCGGAACATCGCCCCGGCCCAGCGGACGAAGATCGAGATCGCCCGGGCCCAGGTCGACGCCGCGCGGACCCAGCTGGCCATCGCCAAACGTAACCTCGCCTCGCTGATCGTCCGAGCGCCCGCGGACGGCACCGTCACGACCCTCCCGCAGAAGGTCGGCACGACGGTGAACGCGACGAGCGTCATCGCCCAGCTCGACACGGGGGGTTTCGAGGTGACGGCGTCGGCTGACTCCGTCATCGCCGCCTCGCTCCAGAGCCACCCGAACCTGACCGCCGACGCGACGATCGGATCGGCGAAGATCAAGGCCAAGCTCAAGGTGGTCTCACCGACGACGAACGCCGCGTCCGACCAGACCGAGGTGACGTTCACCCTGCTGCCGGGCAAGACCGTCATCCGTCCCGGATCGACGGCCGGCGTCGACATCCTCCTGCCCGACGCCAAGGGGCTCGTCGTCCCGGCGTCGGCGATCATCAACGACGGCACCGACACCGTCGTCTACGTCGCCAAGGAGCCGGAGGCGGCCGGCGCCGACCCCAACCGCCGGGAGACGACCGTGCACCGCGTCAAGGTCAACCTGGGAGCCGCCGACTCTACGCACGCGGTGGTCTTCGGTGACGGCGTCGCCGCGGGCAGCCAGGTGGTCACCACGGGTCAGACGCAGCTGTCGGAGGGCGCGAAGGTCCAGATCCTGCCGAGCCAGCCGGAGTCCTCCCAGTGAACCTGACCCGTTTCCTCGTCGGGCGGCCCTGGCTGACAACGATGCCCTTCGGGGCCATCGCCCTGATCGGCGCCGTCTCCCTCACCCAGCTGCCGGTCAGCGACATGCCGAGCGTGACGTGGCCAGGGCTGATCGTCATGACGTCCGCCCCGGGCAGCAGCGCGGAATCCGTCAAGCACGACGTCACCGACAAGATCGAGGACGCGATCAGCGAACTCGGGTCGGTCAAGGAGATCGTGGGGGTCAGCTCCACCGGCTCGTCGACCCTCCAGGTCACCCTGACGACCGGCACCGACGTCAACGTCGCCGCGGCCGACCTCACCCAGGCGATCAACGGCGTCAAGAGCCAGATGCCCAAGTCCGTCGACAGCCCCCAGGTCATTAAGATCAACTTCTCCGGCGGTCCCGTCCTGACCGCCAACTTCACCGGCGCCGACCTCAGCAAGATCTCGGACACCCTCGACCGCGGTATCGCCCCGATGATCAGGCTGGCCGACGGCGTCGGCAGCGTCAGCCTCTCCGGCGACCGTCCGAGCATCACCAACGTCGTCCTCAAACCGGACCGTCTGACCGCCCGCGGCCTGACGGTCGGCCAGGTCACGACCGCGATCCAGAGCGGCAACCAATCCTCGGACGCCGGGGCCGTCGACGCCGGAGGCCTCGACGCCTCGGTCCGCCTGGCCGATCGTGCCGCGACGCGCCAGGAACTCGGGCGTCTCGTCATCGGAGCGAGCGGCGGGAACCAGGTCAAACTCTCGGACGTCGCGGCGCTCTACGACGCTCCGGAGAAAGCGACGTCCGACTCGCGCGTCAACGGAGTCCAGACCGTCAGTCTCTCGGTCACCCCGAAGACCGGCTCGAACGTCGTCGAGGTGGCGACCGCGGCCCGCAAGGTGCTGGACAAGGCGAAGGCGCAGCTGCCCCCCGGCACGCAGACGACCATCACCATGGACCGGTCGGTGTACATCGAGGAGTCGGTGTACGCCACCGCGATGGACCTGATGCTCGCCGTCCTGCTCGCCTCCCTCGTCGTCCTGATCTTCCTCCAGTCGTTCCGCCAGACGATCATCGTTCTGATCGCGATCCCGACGTCCCTGCTGGCCACCACCTTCATGATGAACGTGATGGACTTCAGCATCGACATCGTGACGCTGCTCGCGATGAGCCTGCTGATCGGCATCCTCGTCGACGACGCGGTCGTCGTCCTCGAGAACATCACCCGACATCTGGCGATGGGGAAGAGCCTGGAGGACGCGGCGGTCGAAGGGCGGACCGAGATCGGCGGCGCCGCCGTCGCCCTGACCCTCGTCGACGTCGTCGTCTTCTTGCCGATCGCGGTGTCCGGCGGGCTGATGGCGGACATCCTGATCGAGCTGGCGCTCACCGTCGTGGTCGCCACCTTGTTCAGCCTGCTCGTCTCGTTCACTCTCACCCCGATGCTGGCCGCCCGGTGGCTCAAGCCGGTCGACCACGACGCGCTCAACCCGCTCGCCAAGATCTTCAACCGCGGGTTCCACCTGCTGGAGGTCGGCTACGTCGCGCTCCTGCGGGCGTCCCTGAGGCACCGGATCACCGTCATGATCGCCGGGACCTGCGTCCTGTTCGCCGTCGTCGGCATCGTCTACACCGGCAAGATCGGCATGGGCGCCATGCCCGACGTGGACAACGGTGAGCTCAGCGCCACCGTGACGATGCCCTCGGGCTCCACCCTCGAAAGCCGCGGAAAGACGCTCGCGCAGGTCTCGGGCCGTCTGAAGGGCATCCCCGACGTGGTGACGATCTACGGCCGGACCGGTAAGGGCGACATCTACAGCTCGTCCAACACCATCTCGATGACCCTGATCCTCACGGACAAGACCAAGCGGGCCCAGTCCCTCGACACCATCAAGGAACGGGTCTCGGCAGAGCTCGACCGCATCCCCGGCGGGCAGAGCTCGCTCTCCAGCAACGGACAAGGCGGAGGTGGCTCCTCCAGCGTCGCCGTCGAGATCACCGGCCCGGGGCTGCCCGTCCTGGAGAACCTGAGCCGGGACGTCATGGCCCGTCTCAAGCAGCGCCCCGAGCTGGTCGGGGTCACCTCCGACATCTCCGACCGCACGCCGAGCTGGGACATCGACATCGACTCCGAAGCCGCCGCCAGGCTCGGCGTCTCCCCGGAGTCCATCCTCACCACGGTCGCCGCCGTCACCAACACCACCTCGACGACCAGCACCCTGAAGACGGCCGCGGGCCTCGACCAGGACGTCAAGGTCACGCTCTTCACCGGGGACCAGGGCGTCGGCATCACCGAGCTCAAGGCGCTGCCGGTCGCGGTCAAGCCCGGCGGAGGCGACGCCGCCAGTGCCGGAGCCGCCGGCGCGGGCGCGGGCGGCGCGGGGGCC
>JAUPKQ010000023.1 GCA_030837345.1 Actinomycetota bacterium
CGACCCCACCCCGACCCCCCGCCTCCGCTGGCCCGAACCCCGGCGATACTCCCCCAAGATCATAAGCAGGCGGTCAACGCTCCGTGAAGAGACCCTCAACCCCAGTGATCGCCCTCGCTGTGAGAAACAACAAACCAGGACAGACCAGACCGAATAGCGACCCCGACGGCGCGCCACGCGGGATTCGCTCCTCACCGGGGGACCGGGGGACCGGGCGAGATGGTAGAAGATCGGTCCGTGGTCACCGCTCTCATCACCGGCGCGACAGCTGGTATCGGCAACGCCTTCGCCCGCCGCCTTGCCGCCGACGGACACGCCCTCGTCCTCGTCGCCCGTGACCGGGCCCGGCTCGACGATGTCGCGGCCACCCTGTCCGCCGCCCACGGCGTCCCGGTGGAGGTGATCTCCGCCGATCTCGCCGACCCTGACGCCCTCGCCATCGTCGCCGAGCGTCTCCGGGATCCGGAGCGCCCGGTCGACCTCCTGGTGAACAACGCCGGATTCGGCAGGGAAGGGACGTTCGTCAACGGTGACCTGGACTATGAGCTCCGCCTGCTCGACGTCCTCACCCGCGCCGTCCTCGTGCTGACGCACGCAGCCGTCCCCGGAATGGTCGCCCGGGGGCGGGGCGGAGTGATCACGGTCTCGTCCGTCGCGGCCTTCCTGCCCGGTAGCACCTACTCGGCGGCCAAGGCGTGGGCCGAGATCTTCACTACCTCCCTGGCGATCGAGCTGGAGGGAACGGGGGTGACCGCGACGGCCCTGTGCCCAGGGCTCGTACGGACGGAGTTCCACCGGCGGGCGGAGATCGACATGACGCACCTGCCGGCGTGGGTGTGGCTGGACGCCGACCGTGTCGTGCGGGAGTGTCTCGCCGACGTCCGGCGAGGGCGGATGGTCAGCGTGCCCTCCGTGCGCTACCGGGCCGGGGTCGCGCTGGTCAGGCGCCTCCCCTTCCGGGCCGTCGAGGCCCTCGGACGCCGGGCCTCCCGCAGGCGGTCCGGCGGGCGGTCCGGCGGGCGCTCAGACGGGTGAAGGGTGCCTGGTCGCACCGGCTGCGCCTCTGGTTAGGCTGGTCCCCGTGACCGACTCCTCGCCCGCCGCCGAGCTTGCCGCCTTCGCCCGTGATCTGGCCGTCGTCCACGGCCGGGTGACCCTGGCGAGTGGCCGGGAGGCGGATTACTACGTCGACCTGCGCCGGCTCACCCTGCACGCGCAGGCCGCGCCCCTGGTCGGGCGGGTGATGCTCGACCTGGTGAGCGACTGGGACTTCGACGCCGTCGGCGGCCTGACGATGGGTGCCGATCCGGTGGCCGTCGCCATGCTCCACGCGGCTTCCGCCTCCGGGCGCGCTCTCGACGCCTTCGTGGTGCGCAAGGAAGGCAAGGCCCACGGGTTGCAGCGCCGGATCGAAGGGCCGGACGTCGCGGGGCGCCGGGTTCTCGCCGTCGAGGACACCTCGACGACGGGCGGCTCGGTGATGACCGCCGTCGAGGCGCTGCGCGAGGCCGGTGCGGAGGTCGTCGGCGTCGCCGTGATCGTCGACCGCGCCACCGGCGCGCGGGAGGTGATCGAGGCCGCGGGGCTGCCTTACCGATCCGCCCTGGGCCTCGCCGATCTCGGTCTGTGAGCCCGTAGAGGGAATCGTTCTCGGGCGATCGACTCCGGTACTCCCCGGGGTGGGGTCGGTACGATCGTCACTGTCGACTATGCGGGGAGCGAGACGTGGCGGTACTCATCGTTCTGGTCGTGGTTCTGGCTCTGGCCGTGATCTTCGGATTGTGGGTCGCGGGGGTTTACAACGGTCTCGTCCGGCTCCGCAACCTCGTGCAGGAGGCCTGGCGCCAGATCGATGTCGAACTGGGGCGCCGTCACGATCTGATCCCCAATCTGGTGGAGACGGTCAGGGCGTACGCGACCCATGAGCGTCAGGCGCTCGACTCCGTCGTCGCCGCCCGTGCCGCCGCGCGGGGGGCGGTGGGCTCGGTCGAGCAGCAGGCCGTCGCCGAGGGGACCCTCTCAGCCGCTCTGGGCGGTTTGTTCGCCGTCGCCGAGGCCTACCCCGATCTCAAGGCCAACCAGAACTTCCTGGCCCTCCAGGCGGAGCTGACCGAGACCGAGGATCGCGTCGCCGCAGGCCGTCGTTTCTACAACGCCAACGTGCGCGAACTGAACACGCGGGTCGAGTCGTTCCCGTCCAACCTGTTCGCGTCCACCTTCGGGTTCGCCCGGGCCGAGTACTTCGAGGTCGTCGATCTGGGCCAGCGGGAGGTTCCGCAGATCAGGCTCGCGTCCCCGCAGGGAGGCGCTGCCGGTGCGATCGACCCGCTCCGGGCCGTTCCCCCGGCGACGTCCGCGAGTGGCGAGTACACGGTCCCGGGGTCGGCGCAGTCACCGTACGGGAACTCCCCGCAGTCACCGTACGGGAACCCGCCTCGGCCGTGAGCTGGCGACGTCCCTCAGTTGACGTGCCGGCCAGTTCCCGGCTGGCGGGACCCAGGCCGTGGAGCGTTCCGGTCGGGAGAGGTCCCGTGCTCGGGGATCGGCCACGGTGACGGTGACGGTGCGGGCGCCACGTCGGGCCACTCAGCGTCGGGCCACTCAGCGTCGGGCTGTCCCCGCCACTGGGGTACGGCCGTCTCGGCGGACCAGCGGGGCTGGTTCACCGGTACGGCTGGGGCCGTCTGCCACGGGTTCGTGACGTCGCTCCGCGCGTCCCACCCGCCCGCGTTGGTCGGGTCGGGGTGGGCCGTGGGATTCTCGGCGGCGATGGCCTCGGCCGTGGCGTGTTCCGCGGAGGTACCGACGACACCGGCGGTGGCGACGGCTGCGGACGGCGGCAGATCGGAGGCGGCCCGGCGGGTCTTGGCCCGCTCCCGCAGATACTCGATGATCATCGGGATCACGGAGATCAGCACGATGGACAGCAGGATCGTCTCGAGGTTGTTCTGGACGAACGCGAACCGGCCCAGGACCGAGCCGAGAAGGGTCACTCCGCCCGCCCACAGGGTGCCGCCGATGCCGCTGTAGAAGAGGTAGCGGCGGCGGTCCATCTGGCCGACGCCGGCGGTGACGGTGATGAAGGTCCGCACGATCGGCACGAACCGGGCCAGGAGGATCGCCCGGGATCCGTACTTGTCGAAGAAGGCGATCGTCTTGTCGACGTGTTCCTTCTTGAAGATGCGCGAATCCTCCTTGCTGAAGATCGCTGGTCCTGTGCGCCGGCCGATCTCGTACCCGACGGCGTTCCCCAGGAAGGCCGCGATGATGAGGACGACGCACCCGAGCCACAGCGGGTGATCGATGTACCCGCCGCTGATCATCAAACCCACGGTGAAGAGCAGGGAGTCACCGGGAAGGAAGAACCCGATCAGAAGGCCGCACTCGGCGAAGACGATGGCGACGGCGCCCCAGAGCGCCCACGGGCCCAGGGCCGCAAGGATGTACTGAGGGTCGAGCCAGGCTGGACCGAGGGCGGGGACGACATAATGCATTGGGTCAGCGTACGGGGATGGTGTCGACGACGGACCGAGACCGTCCCCCGGATGGCAGTAGCCAGGGTAATTTCTGGCAAACTCTACAGCTCATCACCAGTTGGCCGCAGACGTGCGGCATGTCGGGCGTGAATCGTGAGGAGATCTCGCGGGTGGATGACGTCGGGGTGGGTCCCTGGCGCGGGGCGTGGCCGGATGATCCCCGGTACGACCCTGCGTTGCTCCGTGAGGGTGACCGCCGCAATGTGGTGGATCAATACCGTTACTGGACGGTCGAGGCGATCCGGGCCGAGCTGGGATCACGGAAACACCCCTTCCACATCGCCATCGAGAACTGGACCCACGACTTCAACATCGGGTCCGTCGTCCGGACGGCCAACGCCTTCAATGTCGCCGCCGTGCATGTGGTGGGTCGCCGCCGGTGGAACCGGCGAGGGGCGATGGTCACGGATCGGTACCTTGACGTCGTCCACCACCCCGACGCGGAGACGTTCGTCGGTTGGGCCTCGGGCGCGCGGCGGGAGGACGGCGGCACCGGTATCTCCGTCCTCGGTGTCGACAACCTGCCGGGTGCCGTCCCGTTCGAGACGTTCGAACTGCCCCGGGAGTGCGTCCTGGTCTTCGGGCAGGAGGGTCCGGGGCTCTCCTCGGAGGCCCGGCGGGTGTGCGAGGCGGTCCTGAGCATCACGCAGTTCGGGTCGACGCGATCGATCAACGCCGGTGCGGCGGCGGCGATCGCCATGCACGGATGGGTCCGGCGCCATGCCGTGCCCGGGACAGCTCCCGGAAATCCGGCATGACGTGATGTCAACCCGGAAAAGTAACACTTCGAGTGAACGCTCGACCACAAAGGGATATATCGGCATTATGGTAGCTATCCCCACGAGCATCCGGGAGGTTCCATGCCCAGCTTCGTGATCACGATGTTCTTCGACGTCGGTTCCAGACAGACCCTGCCTGGGAGAGACGTGATCGCGAAGTGGTGGGGCCCAGGTCATCAGTTCAGTTACTGCGACGACCGGGGCCTCACCCTGATCGTCGAAGTCGTCGCCCCCGACCAGGGGTGCGCCTTCGACGAGGCGCTGTCCCGGGCCGAGGCGCTCTGGGGGCAGCTGACCGACACGGCTCTGGCGGCACCGAGCACGGTCCGGGTCCAGAAGCTCAGCCCGCAGGAGAAGGTCATCAGTGGTCCCGTGGGCCGCGGCCCGGACCGGATCTTCGCCGAGGCCGCCGCCGGCAGGGCCGCGCGGTTGAAGGCGGCCGTGGCGGCCCTGTCCGATCTTCAGGCGGGAGTGACCGCGCTCCCGTGACCGGGGGACCCCCGGTCGAGGTGGATCGTGGCGGGATCGTGCCGGGTGGGGCGGCATCCCCCTCCGGACACCGCCCCACCTTTGTTCCTGGCGCTGCGTGCGGGCTGCACCACGGAACGATCAGCAGGCTAATGTGCGACCATTCGGTAGCGCAGTGAAATCAACAATGAGCGCAGCGCGACATTCTGGTGTTGTCACCCCACCGTCGCGAGGACATCCCCGATCGTCAGTTCCGCTTTCGTGGTGACGGCGGGGGCCGGGTGCACGGCCGTGACGGGCTGGTCCAGGGCGATGACCGGGACCATCGGGCTCAGCCCTCGCGCCACGGCCGCGGCGACGTCCCAGGTCGTCACCACATCCCCGGCGCGGACCTTCTCACCGGCGGTCCGCCGCAGGGTGAACGAGGCTCCCGCGAGGTGGACCGTGTCGATCCCGAGGTGCACGAGGACCGCGACCCCCGTGTCCGACTGGACGATGAAGGCGTGTGGCTGAACCTTGACGAGCGCTCCGTCGATCGGCGCGACGACGTCGATCACCCGGTGCGGGGGGTCGACGGCGGCCCCGCCCCCGACGACGGCCCCGGCGAAGACGGGGTCCGGCACGTCGGCGAGGGGAACGGCGCGGCCGGGTACGGGGGTGGTGACGACGAGGGCCATCAGAGGATGTCCTCGATGTCGCTGGCCAGGGTGTCGGCCTCGGGCCCGACGACGACCTGGACGACGGTGCCCGAGCGCAGGACGCCGTGGGCGCCGGTGGCCTTGAGCGCCACCTCGTCGACGAGCCTGGCGTCCTTGACCTCGGTGCGCAGGCGCGTGATGCAGGCCTCGATCTCGACGATGTTCTCGGCTCCTCCGAGCCCGGCGATGATCTTCTCGGCTTTGCTGGCCATGGGGTCCTCCTGAGGGTCCGGTCTGGGGGTCAGCCGACGGAGCCGGCGGGTGTGAACGGGGTGTGACAGGCTGCGACGACGCCGCCGATCCACGTCGTGCGGGTGCGGAGCAGGTGGTCGCCCTCGGCGTCGAGCCAGACGAGGTCGGCCGGGCATCCGGGCGCGATGCGTCCGAGGTCGGGGCGTCCGACCGCCGCGGCCGGGACACGGGTGGCGGCCTCGACCGCCTGCTTCAACGGGACGCCGGCGGCGACGGTCAGGGAGATCGCGTCGTCGAGGCGGCCCGCGCCTCCCGCGATCGTCCCGTCGGCGCGACGAGGAGGCTCCCCCGCCCGGACCGTGAACTCCTGCCCCCCGAGCTCGTAGCTGCCCTCCGGCATGCCCAGGGCGGCGACGGCGTCCGTCACGAGCATGATCTGACCGGGCTTGGAGGTGAACGCGATCCGGACGGCGGTCTCGTGCACGTGGTGCCCGTCGACGACGAGTCCGCAGGTCAGCCTGTCGTCGACGAGGGCAGCCCCGACCACACCGGGATCCCGGTGCCGGAACGGGCGCTGCGCGTTGTAGAGGTGCGTCACGAGAGTGGCGCCCGCGTCCGCCGCGGCGTGCACCGCGGCCTCGTCGGCGTCCGTGTGGCCGATCGACACCCTGACGCCCGCGGCGACCAGTCGCCGGACGGCGGCCGGCGCGCCCTGCCGTTCAGGCGCGAGGGTCAGGTACCCGAGCGATCCACCGGCGGCGGCGCCGGCCTCGATCAGCGTCTCGACGTGTTCGGGCGCCGGGTCGCTGAGGTACTCGGACCGGTGCGCGCCGCGTCGGCGCAACGAGAGGAAGGGTCCCTCGACGTGGGCGGGCAGCATGCGGGTGGCCTGCGGGACGGCGTCGAGCGAGGGCCGGACGGCGCCGAACCGGCGCAGGGTCTCGGCCAGTTCGTCGACCGGAGCCGTGATGAAGGTGGGAACCGCGGACGTGACACCCGTCGCGGGAAGGGCGCGGGCGACGTCCGCCCACTCGCCGTCGTCCGCTGCGGCGAAGTCGACCCCGAAACCTCCGTTGACCTGGGCGTCGACCAGACCGGGAACGAGGACGCCACTGGGGAGGGCGATGTCGGGGGCCGTCGGGGGCGCGCCCGCCCCCACGGACTCAACGCGGGATCCGTCGAACCGGACCCATCCGGGCCGAAGATCCGCCGTCCCCGTGAGAACCCGGGGCGCTGTGATCGTGACGGGCATGCATGTCCCTCCCACCCTCGGTGCCGCCCCTCGGCGTCCGGCCCTCCGCCGGCACCTTCTTGATAAAGGGTCGGACAAGAGTGTTGACACCGGCTTCGACGAGCACCATATTCAGTCGACAACTGGACCGTACCAGTCAGAACCAGTACCGAAAAGTGGTCCGGTCCAGATCACCTGTTAGCTCTTTCGGCCCAGTATCGGAGGCATCGTGGTGGTCCTGCCGCGGGTCCAGCTCCTCGAAGGACCGGTCCCCAAGCACGCCCAGCTGCGCTCGATCCTCATCGACCTGGCCGAGAACCATCTCGGGCCCGATGCCCTCATTCCCTCCGAGCGGGACCTGATGACGCAGTACGGCGTCAGCCGGGCGACGGTGCGTGAGGCGATCGGGCAGCTGGTCAGCGAGGGCCGCCTCTACCGGATCCACGGCAAGGGCACCTTCGTCGGCCGCGAACGTGTGGAGAGTCAACTGCATCTCGCCTCTTTCACCGAGGACATGCGACGTCGTGGCCTCGACCCCGCCACGTTGGTCCGGTCGGTCGTCGAGCAGGAGGCGACCGAGGCCGTGCGGGCGGCCCTCGGACTCGCCGAGGGCGAACACGTGTGGTGCGTGGAGCGGCTGCGTCTCGCGGGCGGCGTCCCCATGGCCTTCGAGGTGGGCCACCACCCGGTCACCCTGCTCCCCGGCCTGGTCGGGCAGGACCTCTCCGCCTCGATCTACACCCTCTTCTCCACCCGGTACGGGCTCACCATCGACCGGGGCGAGCAGACCGTCTGGGCCGAAGTGGCGGACCGGGTCAACGCCGCTCTGCTCGGCGTCCCGGCCGGTGCGCCGTTGATGGTTTTCCGGCGGACGTCGAGCGCAGGGTCGACGCCCGTCGAGTACGTCACCTCCTGGTACCGGGGCGACCGGTACCAGGTGCACATGTCGCTCGACCGCACGTTCTAGATCAGCACCACCTGGATCAGCACCACTTTGCTCCGTCTGACAGCGCTCCTTCGTCTGGCCCCATCATCCCCATCTGTCTGGAGGCATCCATGGCCAGCACAACCGCCGACACCGGAACCGGTCGGCGCATCCCCGGCCTCGCCCAGTTACAACGGCTGGGCCGCAGCCTGATGCTCCCCATCGCGGCGCTACCCGCCGCGGCACTCCTCCTCCGTCTGGGACAGACGGACCTTCTCGGGTCCATTTCGGGATTCGAGACCGGCGCCGCCGTCATCGGTGCCGCGGGTGGTGCCCTGTTCAACAACCTCCCGCTGCTGTTCGCGGTCGGTGTCGCGGTCGGTATCGCCAAGAAGGCCGACGGCTCCACCGCCCTGGCGGCCGTCGTCGGGTATCTGGTCTTCAAAGCGGTCGGCGATGCGATGTCACCCGCCGTCCTCGGACTGGCCGCGGAGGGTGAGAAGCAGAAGCTCATCGATTACAGCTCCCTCGGCGGCATTCTGATGGGTGTCGTCTCCGGTGTGCTGTGGCAGCGGTACTACCGGGTGAAACTGCCGAGTTACCTGGCGTTCTTCGGCGGACGACGGTTCGTCCCCATGATGACGGCGCTGGCGGGCATCGTGCTCGGTGTCCTCCTCGGTCTCGTGTACCCGTGGTTCAACACCGGTCTGACGCACTTCGGCGAGGCGGTGACCTCCTCGACCGTTCTCGGGGGATTCATCTACGGGACCGTCAACCGGCTGCTGATCCCGCTCGGTCTGCACCACATCGTCAACTCCGTCGTCTGGTTCGTGGTCGGTGACTTCCAGGGCAAGACCGGCGACCTCAACCGGTTCTTCGCCGGTGACCCGGCCGCCGGATCCTTCATGACGGGTTTCTTCCCGATCATGATGTTCGCGCTCCCCGCCGCCGCGATGGCGATCTGGCACGAGGCCAAGGCGAACCAGAAGAAGATCGTCGGCGGCATCATGGTCTCCGCGGCGCTCACGAGCCTCCTCACCGGTGTCACCGAGCCGCTCGAGTTCTCCTTCATGTTCGTGGCGTTCCCGCTCTACGTGTGGCATGCCCTGCTCACCGGGTCGTCGCTCGCCCTCGTGAACGCGCTCGGCATCAAGGACGGCTTCGGCTTCAGCGCCGGGACGATCGACTACGTCCTCAATTTCAATATTGCCACGAAGCCTCTGCTGCTGATTCCGATCGGGCTCGCGTACGCGGTCGTCTACTACGTCAGTTTCCGATGGATCATCCGCCGGTGGAACCTCAAGACCCCTGGCCGTGAGGATGAGGACGTGAGCGACCCGACGGCGGAGAAGTCCGGGACGACCGTCTGAAACACCCTTCTCCCGCGATGGGCCGACGCGGGAGAGGAAAATCCTCGCCGTCCTTCGAGCGGCGAGGGCACACGAGCCTGGCGGCGGAAGTGTTCTGTGGACGTCACTTCCGCCGCCAGGCTCGTGTGCCCTTTTCAGAATGTTGACGAACTTCCGGTCCATTCGTTGACCGGGTATTTCCGGATTCTCCTACCAGAAAGATCGCCTTGCGTGCGATCGTGGCACCGATCTCGCAAAAGATCAAGACTGGTTGATGGGGAATTGTCGGGGCATCATGGTCGTGCCGCTCCGTCGAGGGAGGCTGGAGGTATTCCACGGTCCCTCGGCGGGTGGCGGTCGCGGGACTCCGGATTTTCTGACCGAGGGTCGGGATCCGGAAGGGGGTTCCCGGTTCTCTCCGCACAAGGAGCGAGAGGCCGGCTGAAAAGGGGAACACCAAAGGGGGAAAGTTCATGATGGAACCGCGTTCTGTCTCACCAAAACGCCACGGACGAAAGACCGGGCACAAGGTCGTGCTCGCGTGCGGCCTGTTCGTGCCGGTGCTGTCCGGGCCGCTCTTCGTCTCTCCGGCGTCGGCGGCCGGGCCGGTCACGGCGGTCACCGCCGAGCCTTCGACGCTGGCGGAGTGCGCGACCGGCGCCATATCCTCCACGAATCCGCAGCCGAAGGATCTCGGCAACGGGGTGAAGCTGTACCAGGCGGACTGCTCGGCCGGACCGTGGCGGGTGCGGATCCTCACCGTCAACCCGAAGGCGACCGGTGCGAGCGCCGAGGTCACCATGGCGCGGCCGGGGAAGATCACGGACCTGAAGTACCTGTCCGATCTCATCCCGAAGGGCACGGCGATCGCCGGCGTCAACGGTGGGTACTTCGTCAGGGACATCTGGGTGAATGATCACTTGGGGACGGCGGGTGAGTCCGCGGGCCTGTCCGTCGACCGTGGGGAGGTGCTCAGCGAGGCGACCAACGGCCGGGCTGTCCTGGCGTTGTACGACGGTGGCAGGGGCGCCAAGGTCCAGAAGCTCACCAGCACGATCAAGATGACCGTCACCAACGGGGGGAAAACCCTGTTCACGTCGGGTGACGCAAGTGGCACCCCCTGGATCGACGGGCTCAACCGTCCACCCGGCGAGATCCGCAACTGCGGTGGAGCGGACGACGTGGCCTCCTCTTCGGACAACACGGCGGTCGCCGCCCCCTGGCACGACCACACCTGCGTCGATGATGATGAACTGGTCCTTCTCACGAGCAGGTTCGGGTCTCCCCGTCCCGGATCCACGACCAGCGGTCCTTCGGCCGGAACCGAGATCGTCATGGACACCACGGGGAACGTCCTCGAGGTCCTCGGCTCCCGGGGCGGCCCGGTGACGGCGTCGGGCGCCGCGACGTTCCTTCAGGGAACCGAGGGAAACGACAAGTACGCCACCTGGCTCCGTAACCTCAAGAAGGGCGACAAGGTGACGTACACGGTCACCCTGACCGATGACGCCAAGAAAGAGGTCAAGCTCACGGGCAGGGACTCGATCGTCAACGGTGGTCCGGTTCTGGTCCGCAATGGTGCCGTGACGGATCTTGCGGCCGAGTACAAGGCCGACGGGCTGGATCGCATGAGCAACAAGGACTCCTGGATCGGCCCGAATCCGCGCACCCTGGTGGGGCTCAGGACGTCGGGGGAGATCCTCCTGGTGACGGTGGACAAGAAGAACGCCGCTGTCAAGGCCGGGCCCGTCGGGGCGACGATCGCAGAGGCCGCGGCCACGATGAAGGCCCTCGGGGTGCAGGACGCGATCAACCTGGACGGCGGCGGGTCGACCACCATGGTCACGGGTGGCACCGTGGTCAACCATCCGTCCGACAAGTCCGTCGACAGCAACATCGACTTCGCCGAGTCGGCCAGGAGGGCTCAGCGCCTCGTCGCTGACGCCGTCGTCATCACCGCGAAGTAGCGCTGTGGACCTCCCGGGACCGGTTCGTCCGGCAGCCGTCTGACCGGTCCCGGGAGGGGCTCGCGGTGGTGCCCGTGCGGGGGCCCGGGCAGCCGGGACCTAGGTGATGTCGGGGTGGTTCCCGGGGCATGGAAGGATCGGCTGACAGACGACGCTGCAGGGCCGCAGCGCGCTCCACCGCGAAAGCTGGCGGTGAGGACCTTTCCCGTCGCACGAATGGCGTGACGGCGGATGATCAAGGACTGGGAGTCTCAATGCCCATCGCAACCCCTGAGGTCTACGCCGAGATGATCGACCGGGCGAAGGCCGGATCCTTCGCCTACCCCGCGATCAACGTGACCTCGTCCCAGACGCTCAACGCGGCCATCCGCGGCTTCGCGGAGGCCGAGAGCGACGGGATCGTTCAGGTGTCGACCGGTGGAGCGGAGTACTTCTCCGGCCCGACGATCAAGGACATGGTCACCGGTTCGGTCGCCATGGCCGCCTTCGCCCACGAGGTCGCCAAGAAGTACAGCATCAACATCGCGCTGCACACCGACCACTGCCCGAAGAACAAGCTCGACGGCTTCGTCCGCCCGCTGCTGGCGATCAGCGCCGAGCGTGTGAAGAACGGCGAGAACCCCCTGTTCCAGTCCCACATGTGGGATGGCTCGGCCGTGCCGCTGAAGGAGAACCTGGTGATCGGCCAGGAGCTGCTCGCGCTGACCGCCGCCGCGAAGATCATCCTTGAGGTCGAGATCGGTGTCGTCGGTGGCGAGGAGGACGGCGTCGTCGGCGAGATCAACGACAAGCTGTACACCACCGTCGAGGACTGCATGGCGACCGCCGAGGCCCTGGGCCTGGGCGAGAAGGGCCGCTACATGGCGGCCCTGACCTTCGGCAACGTGCACGGCGTCTACAAGCCGGGCAACGTCAAGCTCCGTCCGGAGATCCTCAAGGAGGTCCAGGACGCCGTCGGCGCGAAGTACGGCAAGGTCAAGCCGTTCGACCTCGTGTTCCACGGTGGTTCGGGCTCGCTCCCGCAGGAGATCTCGGACGCTGTCGACTACGGCGTGATCAAGATGAACGTCGACACCGACACGCAGTACGCCTACACCCGGCCCGTCGTGGAACACATGATGAAGAACTACGACGGTGTCCTCAAGATCGACGGTGAGGTCGGCAACAAGAAGCAGTACGACCCCCGCGCCTGGGGCAAGGCCGCCGAGACCGGCCTGGCCAACCGCGTGATCGAGGCCTGCAAGGCTCTGCGCAGCGCCGGTACCGCCATCAAGTGATCTGACGCCGGGGCGGATGCTCCGGCTCACCGTCGGTGGGCCGGAGTATCCGCCCTTCGCGCGCCCGGCCGATGTGCCGGGCTGAAGCGCCCGGCCGACGTGCCGGGCCGGCCCGTCCGGACGGCGGGCCGACGGCGAGGCGAGAGCGTGCTGGGATACCCTCGCGGGGGTCCCCGGGCAGCGCGTCGGCGGCCCCGCGAGTCCCACCCGTGACCTCGTCTCTCCAGGGAGTGTTCATGCCCGCGATCGTGCTCGTCGGAGCCCAATGGGGTGACGAGGGCAAGGGGAAGGCCACCGACCTTCTCGGTAGCCGGGTCGATTACGTCGTCAAGTTCAACGGCGGCAACAACGCCGGGCACACGGTGGTCGTGGGCGAGGAGCAGTACGCCCTCCACCTCCTGCCGTCGGGCATCCTCACGCCCGGGTGCACTCCCGTGATCGGCAACGGCGTGGTGATCGACCTCTCCGTTCTCTTCGGTGAGATCGACGGCCTGACGGCGCGTGGCGTCGACTGCTCCCGGTTGGTGGTGTCCGCGAACGCCCACGTGATCGCGCCCTACAACCGCACCGTCGACAAGGTCACCGAACGCTTCCTCGGCAGCCGCAAGCTGGGCACGACCGGCCGGGGGATCGGTCCCACCTACTCCGACAAGATGAACCGCGTCGGCATCCGGGTCCAGGACATCTTCGATCCCCACATCCTGGAACAGAAGATCGCCGGAGCTCTCGACCAGAAGAACCACCTGCTGGTCAAGGTGTACAACCGCCGGGCGATCGCCGTCGCGGAGGTCTGTGAGGAACTGCTCGGTTACGCCGAGCGGCTCCGGCCGATGGTCCGCGACACCGGGCTGGAGCTCTCCACCGCCCTCGACGACGGCCGGACCGTTCTGTTCGAGGCCGGGCAGGCGACGATGCTGGACGTCGACCACGGCACCTACCCCTTCGTCACGTCGTCCAACGCGACGTCCGGCGGGGCCTGCACGGGGTCCGGGGTGCCCCCGAACCGGATCGACCGCGTGACGGCCGTCGTCAAGGCGTACACGACCCGCGTCGGCGAGGGACCGTTCCCGACGGAACTGCTCGACGCCGAGGGCGAGACGCTGCGCAGGACGGGCGGCGAGTACGGGACGACGACGGGCCGCCCCCGTCGCTGCGGCTGGTACGACAGCGTGGTCGCCCGCTACTCCGCCCGCGTCAACGGGGTCACCGACTTCGTGCTGACCAAACTCGACGTCCTGTCGGGCCGCGACCGTGTCCCCGTGTGCGTCGCGTACGACGTCGACGGTGTCCGGCACGACGAGATGCCGATGACGCAGACCGACTTCCACCACGCGAAGCCGGTCTACGAGGACTTCGCCGGCTGGTCGGAGGACATCAGCGCCTGCCGGCGCTTCGAGGACCTCCCGAAGGCCGCCCAGGAGTACGTCGAGGCGCTGGAACGGCTCAGCGGCTCCCGGATCTCCGTCATCGGGGTCGGCCCCCAGCGAGACGCCACGATCGTCCGTCACGATCTGCTCGGCTGAGCCTTCGTCGGGCGGCCCGGCGACATGGCGATCGGTGTCCCCGAGGCGATCGGGATCCTCGACCTCGCCGGCCGGTCGGTCGTCGCCGGGGCGCTCGCGTCGGCGGCCGTTCTCAAGCTGGCGGATCCGCCCGGGCTGCGGGCGACCCTGTCCCTGTCCCGTCTGACCCGTCCGTGGGTGCCGCAGCTGAGCGTGGCACTGCCCGCGACGGAGTTGCTGATCGCGGCTGCCCTCCTCACGACGCGTCCGGCGTGGTGGGCGGCCCTGGCCGCGGGGGCGTTGCTGGTGGCGTTCACCGTGTTCCTCGCCCTCGACCCGGGTGCGGGCCAGGGGTGCGCCTGTTTCGGGCGCCGCGCCCGCTCGTCCCGGCGCGCCGGGATCGTGCGTGACGTCGTCCTGTTCGCCCTCTTGCTCCCCACGCTGGGACGAGGCGGCGGAGCCGCGCGCCCGGGGGTTCCGGCCGCCGCGGAGGGAGCGTTCGCCCTGGTCGTCGCTGTGCTGATCACCGCCGGGCTCGCCGGGGTGTTCCTCCGCGACCGGTCCGGTGCCGGCGGTCCCGCCGCCCGGGGGGAGCGGGGAGAGCGGCGGGAGCGTCGGGGACGGCGTCGGACGGGCGTCCCGCCGGCGCTCCCGACGACGGCCCGGCGGGAGGCCGAGCCGTTCGATCTTCCGCTCCTGGGCGGCGGGCGGGTCCGGCTCGCCGATCTCCTGCCCGGTACCCCGACGCTCCTCTTCGTCGAGACCGGATGCGCTTTGTGCGAGCAGGTGCTGTCCGAGGCCGCCGGGCGGGCCGATGTGCTGGTCGTCGTGGCGGGCACGGCTCCCGAGGCCGCGGAACTCGCAGCGAGGCACATGCTGGATCCGGCGTCGGTGGCGCTGGACCCGGACGCCGCCGTCGCCGACGCCTACCGGCTCGTGGGGGTTCCCGGTGCCTGCCGGATTAATCCGGAGGGGATTCTCGTTGACGCCGGCAACGCTCCGGTCCGTCGCCCTTTCGTGGGGGTCGACGAGGTCAGGACTGTTCTGCTCCGGAACGTCGTTCAGCACCCTCCGCCGAACGGCCCGGACCTCGAACGGAGCATGCCCACATCACCATCTCGCCCTATCCGGTAACAGCCCCGTCCGGCCGATACTCATGTCAGCGACGACCCTTATCGGGGGATCCGCTGTCCGGACAGCGCCCCGCAACCCCGGGAGAGCCATGAGCGATCAAGCGTCAACCGTGATCAACCTGCCGCTGTCCGTGGTCGAGTCGAACATCTGGGACCCCGGATCGTGGCCCGGATTCATGGATCTGCTTGATCGGGTGGAACGGAAGAGCACGGAGAGGTTCATCCTGGGCGTCCGCGAGGGGCGGCGGGTCTTCGAGGTCCCCGTGGCCCTTCGCTGGCATCCCCGCGAGCACCGGGCGTCCTGGAGCGAGTTGCAGGGACCGGAGTTCCGGGGTGAGATCCGCCTCGTCGCACTCAACGGGCGCCGGACCAAGGTCACCTTGGAGATGGTCGCCAGGCCCCGGACCCTCGCCGGGATCCTCACCGAGAAGCTCGTCGGTCACCGACGCGAGGTGGACGTCTACCTGCTCCGTCTCGCGGCCCGGCTGTCGAGCATCCCGCAGCCGTTCAACCCCGTCCGCCAGGGGGCGGCCCGCCGGATCGACCGCAGCCGGGCCCGGACGTCGGCCTCCCCGGCGGCGGTGCCCTCTCCGGAACCTGTCGCCCCGGAACTCGTCGACGCCCAGCAGTCCTGCCCGGACTGATCATCAGGATTCTCAGGCGAGGCGGAGGCGCGCCTCGTCGACGGCGATACCGGGGATCTGGAGAAGGTCGACGACGGCGGACCGCAACTGGGCGAGCACGACCGTCGCCGACATCGGAAACGATCCTGGTCGCGGCGCCACCAGATGCCCGGCGAGGGTGCTCAACGCGGCGTCGGCGCGGCGTCCGCCCTCTCCGTCCGGGTCGAGCAGGGCACTCGGGAGGGTGAACAAGGCGCCGGCGAACTCGTCCATCAGGTCGAGCAGGTCGGGGGGAAGGCTCTCCTCCCCGGCGTCGGCGTCCTCGACGGCCGCGACGACGCGGCGCAGCGCGACGCGCATGTTCCGGATCGCGTGGTCCATCACCGTCAGGCTGCGCCGGTGCGCGGCGATCTCCGCCTCGGCGTGCCGTCGCAGCGGCGACAGCATGCTGATCTCCTCGGCGGCGCGGACGGTGTCCTCCCACCTCTGGATCATCGGTTGGGTCGAGCGACCGGTGTCCAGGGCCGCGGCGGCCCCCGTGACGTCCCGTGCCCGGGCCGCCGCTGCCGATCCCCGGACGGCGTCGGCGAGTGTCCGGGCCACCTCTCCGGCGGCCCTCCGCATCCCCGGGCGCGGGTCCGCCGGGAGGAAGAAGGCGATCGCGAGCGCGGTCGCACCCCCGATCAGGGCGTCGAGCCAGCGGCCGACGTACCCGCCGGAGGGCGGGGGCAGCGCGACGACGAACACCGCCTGGAGGGCGGCCTGGGCGACGGCGAGGTCGCCGCCGTCCAGCAGGAGCACCACGGCCATCGAGAGGAGGACGACGAGCCCCAGCTGCCAGGCTCCGTGCCCGATCTGCTGCACCAGGAGGTCACCGAGAGCGACGCCGATCGCCACTCCGAGCGCGATCTCGAAGACGCGGCGCAACCGCCCGAGGACGGACAGGCTGAGGCTGAGGATCGCGGCGACGGCGGCGAAGAACGGTGCGTCATGCCCCAGGACCTTCGAGGAGATCTCCCAGGCGACGGCCCCGCCCAGGGCGCTCTGTCCCACGGACCACCAGAACAGCCGGACCCGTCCCCATCCGGTCCTCACTCGTTCCCGCAGCCGCAGATCGATGCCCACCCCACGATGGTCTCGCGCCGATAGGGTGAGCGCCCGTGAAGGTCCTCGTGGTCGGGTCCGGTGCCCGTGAACATGCCCTCGTCCGTTCGATCGTGGCCGATCCGGCGGTCGACACCGTCATCGCGGCCCCCGGGAACCCCGGCATCGAGACGCTCGCCCTCTGCGTACCCGTCGACGCGATGGACGGCGGTGCCGTGGCGGACCTCGCCGTGGCCCACGGCGTCGATCTCGTCGTCGTCGGGCCGGAGGCGCCGCTCGTCGCCGGGGTCGCCGACGTCGTCCGTGACCGGGGTGTCCCGGTGTTCGGCCCGTCCGCCGAGGCCGCGCGGCTGGAGGGCAGCAAGGCCTTCGCCAAGGAGATCATGGCGGCGGCGGGCGTGCCCACGGCGATGGCCCGGGTCTGCACCACGACCGAGCAGGCGGCTGACGCGCTCGCCGCGTTCGGGGCCCCGTACGTCGTCAAGGACGACGGTCTCGCCGCGGGCAAGGGCGTGGTCGTCACGGACGACGCCGACGCCGCGCTCGCCCACGCGCGCGACTGCCTGGCCCGGCCGGGTGGCGCCGTGGTCGTCGAGGAGTTCCTCGACGGTCCGGAGGTGTCCCTCTTCGTCGTGACGGACGGCGTCACCGCCGTCCCGCTCGCCCCCGCCCAGGACTTCAAGCGCGTCGGGGACGGCGACGCGGGCCCCAACACGGGGGGCATGGGGGCGTACTCCCCGCTCCCGTGGGCGCCGCCCGGGCTCGTCGCCGAGGTCGTCGACAGGGTCGCCCAGCCGGTGATCAACGAACTGGCGAGGCGCGGGACGCCGTTCGCGGGCCTGCTGTACTGCGGGCTCGCCCTGACGTCGCGGGGCCTTCGGGTCGTGGAGTTCAACGCCCGGTTCGGTGACCCCGAGACTCAGGTCGTCCTCGCCCGGCTCAGGACGCCGTTCGCCTCGCTCCTGCTCGCGGCCGCGACGGGCGACCTCGCCGGTTTCCCGCCGCTGCGGTGGTCGGACGACGCTGCGGTCACCGTCGTCGTCGCGTCCGCCGGTTACCCGGGTACCCCGAGGACCGGGGACCCGATCGCGGGACTGGAGGACGCGGGCGAGGTCCCCGGAGCGTGGGTCCTGCACGCCGGGACCACCCGGGACGCCGACGGCACCGTGGTCAGTTCCGGTGGCCGGGTGCTGTCCGTCGTCGGCACGGGACGCGACCTGCCGGCGGCGCGCGAGGTCGCCTATCGCGCCGTCGAACTCGTCGATCTCCCCGGATCCCACCACCGGTCCGACATCGCTGCCGCTCGCTGAGAACTCCCGACCGTTCGTCGTTCAAAACATGCCGTTCGTCGCGGCACCACTGAGGACGAGCATCGCGGATCCGGCTCCGGAAAGACCCGTGTCATGTGATGCAGCAACGGGATTCCCTGAAGGACGTCTCCACGGCACCGACCCTGACCGGGATCGCCCGGCAGGCCGGTGTCTCCGTCTCGACGGTCTCCAAGGTGCTGAACGGCGGTACCGACGTCGCCCCCGCGACGCGCCAGACCGTCCAGACCCTGCTGACCCAGAGCGGGTACCGGCGTCCACGAGCCAGCCGGAGGGCCTGCCGGAGCGCCCTGGTCGACCTCTTGATCAATGAGGTGGACAGCGCTTGGGCGATGTCCGTGATCTGTGGTGTCGAGGAGGTCGTCGAGAAAGCCGGTTTCTCCCTGGTTCTGAGTGCCGCACACCACCGTCCGGACGGTGTGAGGCACTGGCTCGACGGGATCCTGGACCGGGGGTCGCTCGGCGCCGTCGTCGTCCACTCCGTGCTCACCCCGGCGCAGCAGGCCGAGCTCCATCGCCGGGACCTGCCGTTCGTCCTCGTCGACCCGCCCCTCCCGCTGGCCGGTCTGCCCCCGGGCGGCGCGGTGGTCGCCGCCGGCAACGTCGAAGGTGCCCGGGAGGCGACCGAGCACCTGATCGGCCTCGGACATGTCCGTATCGCGGCCGTCGGAGGACCGCAGCACGTCGTCGCGGCCCGGGACCGCCTGGACGGGTACCGGCAGGCGCTCGCCGAGGCGGGCCTGCCGCTCGAAACGGGTCTGATCCGTTCGGGTCCGTTCCTGCCGTCCTTCGGCGCTCTCGCGGCCGGGGAGTTCTTGCGGCTGCCCGAGCCGCCCACCGCCGTCCTCGCGGGGAACGACCAGCAGGCGTGCGGGGTGCTGTCCGTCCTTCGGGACCGGGGGATCGACGTCCCCGGGCAGGTGAGTCTCGTCGGCTTCGACGACCAGGACTTCTGCGGATGGTTGGTGCCCCGGCTCACCACGGTGCGGCAGCCGCTGCTCGACATGGGCCGGACGGCGGCCCGCCTGCTGTTCGATCTCGTTGCCGGACGGCGGTCCGATCCCCTGTTCCGGGAGCTTCCGGCGTCCCTCGTGCTCAGGGACAGCACAGCACCCTCACCTTCTTTCGAAATCCGTTGACCCAAGGCTCGAAAGATTTTAGGTTTTTGCCCGCTTTGGTCGCATGGCAGGCCGTGCCTCAGGCCTGGTTCGCGGCTCCCTTCGAGAAAGGCCTCGTCATGGTGGCTCCCCTCTCCACCCCGATCGATTCGCCCCCTCCCCGGGCGGGACTTCTCACGGTGAGCAGGCTCCGGCGACGCCGGGCCTCGCTGCTCGGTGGAGCCGCCGCGGTGCTCCTGGCCGCGAGCGGGCTCGTCGCCCTCGGCGGGACGGCCCAGGCTGCCACCCAGATCTGTGAGAAGTACGGCACCACGAAGCTGAGTGGCGGCAAGTACGTCGTCATGAACAACCTCTGGGGAGCCAGCACCCCGCAGTGCATCACGGTGGGTGACAACGGGTTCGAGGTGACCACCGCCAACCACAGTGTGTCGACCAGCGGGGCTCCGGCGTCCTACCCGGCGATCTACGCGGGATGCCACTACGCGAACTGCACCGCCAACAGTGGCCTGCCCCTGCGGGTGAGCGACTCGAAGTTCAACTCGGTGACGACCAGCGTCAGCATGAGCTATCCGGCGTCCGGGGAGTGGGACGCCGCGTACGACATCTGGTTCGACCCGACCTCGCGCACCGACGGCCAGAACACCGGCGCCGAGCTGATGATCTGGCTCAACCACGCGGGCCGGCCTCAGCCCGTGGGCTCCAAGGTCGGCACGGTGAATCTCGCCGGGGGCACCTGGGATGTCTGGTACGGCAGCAGCGGCTGGAACGTCGTCTCGTACGTCCGCACCCAGAGCACCTCGTCGATGAACTTCGCGGTCCGGTCCTTCTTCGACGACATGGTCTCGCGGGGCTACGCCCAGCGGTCCTGGTACCTGACGAGCGTCCAGGCCGGTTTCGAGCCCTGGATCGGCGGCCAGGGTCTGGCGGTGAACTCGTTCTCGTACAACACCGACGGCACCGTGCCGGTCGACCCGACCACTCCGACCAATCCGACCACTCCCACGGACCCGACGGACCCGAGCGGGGCCTGCAGCGCCACCTACAGCACGACGAACACCTGGTCCGGCGGCTTCACCGGGCAGATCACCGTCAAGGCCAACCAGGCGGTCGGGAACTGGAAGGTCAGCTGGCCCCTCACCTCCGGTCAGTCCATCAGCAGCGTCTGGGGCGGTCGCTCCTCGGTGAGTGGTACGACGGCGACCGTGACGAACGAGGCCTGGAACGGCGCTCTCTCCGCCGGCGGGAGCACGACCGTCGGATTCAGTTCCTCCGGCTCGCCGTCCAGCCCGACGGTGACCTGCACCGCAGGCTGATCGCCGCAGAACGGCGTCCCGCGCGTCCATGATCGAGAACTTGGGTGACGGATCTGATGATCGTTTGTCACTTCCGTCACCCAGGTTCTCGATCACGGCGGGTAGGGTTCCGGCATGGGTGACGGGGTCGACGGGGTTGACGGTGGAGTGTGGGCGATCGTCCTCGGCGGGGGCAGCGGCGCCCGCTTCGGGGGCGCGAAGCAGTTCGAGGACCTGGGCGGGCGCAGTCTGCTCGCGCGCAGCGTCGCGGCCGCGGCGACGGTGGCCGACGGGGTCGTGGTCGTCGTCCCCGGGGGGCTGACGCCGGACGGGCTGCCACCGGTCGACGCCAAGCTCGTCGTGGCGCCGGGCGGCGCTGAGCGGGCGGCCTCGGTGCGATCCGGGCTGGCCGCCGTCCCGGAGGACGCCGGGATCGTCGTCGTCGCGGACGCCGCTCACCCGCTGGCCTCACCCGTCCTGTTCGCCGCCGTGGTGGACGCCGTCCGCGCCGGTGCCGGGGGAGCGTTGCCCGGCCTGCCGCTCACCGAGGTGATCGCCCGCGTCGACGCCGACGGCACCCGGACCGGCGGCCTGCCGAGGGCTGGGCACGTCCTCGTCCAGATGCCGCACGCCTTCCGCGCCGACCTCCTGCGCGCCGCCCACGCGACGGGTGAGGACGGCGCCGAGGACTCCGCGATGGTCGCCGCGCTCGGGGCCCGGGTCGTCGTCGTCCCCGGCGAGCCGACGAACCTGCACGTCACCACGCCCGAGGAGCTCGTGCTCGCCCGTCGCCTGGTCGGCTGACGGCGCCTGACCCCGGACGCCGAGTGAGCGGCATCCGGGGTCAGGGGGCCGGCGCCGTCAGGAGATCTGGACGATCGACGTCACGGCCCACCCGGGCAGGTCGAGGTCGATCTCCAGCGTGCCCGAGGCGGACGCCGTCAGCGTCTCGACGCGGAGAGCGTCCGCGACGCGGGCGAGGCCGGCGGTCTGCGCGGGCGTGAGGTTGACCGGTGCTCCCATCTGGTGCCACGCCTCGGCGACGTTGCCGTGGTCCCAGTCCAGGGACTCGACCCTGAACGACGCCCCCGGGCTCACTCCGTCGATGACGTGGTGGATGCGGCGGTTCGGTCCGGCGGAGGCGAGGGCGCGGGTGGCCTCGTAGGTGATTTCGGAGCCCACAGCGCGGGTGCCCATGTCCGCGGGGTAGTTGAAGAACACCGCCGCCAGCGCGCCCGTCGCACCGTGGCGGGTGATGACCCCGTCGTCCGTGGACATCAGCAAGTGGTCACCCAGGTGGGACAGCATGGCGAGGGCGTGGAACGTCGGCTTGTGAATGCCCTGCTCGTTGACGAGACCGAAACCACCGTGGAACGGACCGATGCCCGCTCCGCCCTCCTCGAAGACGTCGGTGAAGGTCCAGTACGAGATCGAGTCCGCCAGGAAGGCGCAGCGGAGGAAGGCCCGGACGATGTAGGTGGCCGCGAAAACGGTGTCGTGCATGCTGTCGCGACTCGACGGAGAACTGGACCACTCGGTGATGTGCAACTCGGCGTCCGGGAAAGGGCTCTCGGCGATGAGTTTCTTCAGGAGGCTGAGGTCATCACGGGTCGCATCGACATGACGAAGGATGTGGCGCGTCGTCCCGCCCGCTCCGAAGGCGAAGTCGGTGGGGTAGACGTGGGTGGAGAGGAAGTCGACAGGCAGTCCCCGCGCGGCGCACCACTCGATCAGTTCCTCGATCCACACCGGGCCCCAGTCGAGCGCGTCGACGTCCTCGGCCTCCGCCGTCGCCTGCTGGACAGCCCGGTCCTCGACCTCGCCCGCGTAACGCTTGTCGGGTACGAACACACTCGTCGACGGCCCCCCGACCTTGAGCCCGGGGTCGACCGCCCGGACGGCGAGCACGGTCGCCTCGTAGAGCTCGAAGTACTCGGTCCGGGTACCGGTCCAGAAATGCGGGACGAGATTCGGCTCGTTCCACACCTCGAAACGCCACTGACGCACCTCGTCGCGACCGTAGCGCTCGACCCAGTGCTCCACCGTGGCGGTGATCAGCCCGGCCCACCGGGACATGTCCTTCGGAGGGCTGCAGTGGGCCTTCCACCAGAACAGCGTCTCGGTCTGGGTCGCGAGCTCGCGGGGCATGAAACCCAGCTCGACGAAGGGCCGGGCCCCTGCGCGGAGAATGGCGTCGAAGACCTTGTCGATGTAGCTGAACGTGTACACCGGCTCGGCCAGTTCGTGGTCCGGGCCGAAGCCGCTCCCGTACCTCGCCCGGTAGACGAACATGTCGTCGTGGAACAGGCCGTGGAAACGCACGTACCGGGCGCCGAGCACGTCGACGGCCTCCCGGAACTGCTCCTGCCAGTCCGCGCGGAGGGCCTCGTTGGCCCTGCCGGCGCCGAGGCACAGGTTCCAGACATGGGGTAGCGCGATCTCCGGGCACGTCTGGCCGTCGATCGACAGCCGCAGCCGGGCAGGTTCTGTTCGGGGCATGGTCCGGTGCCCTTTCAAGGGGAGAGTTTCAGGGGGCGGGTACGGGAAGAAGGCCGCCAAGATTAAGGAGGAAGGAGGTCGCGTCGCGGCAGCTGGCTACTCCTTGACCGCACCGAGGCTGAGGCCCGACTGCCAGTACCTCTGCAGGGCGATGAAAGCGGCGATCAAGGGGATGATGGTGACCAGCGACGCTGTGATCACCAGGTTCTGGAGCAGCTCCCCGTTCCCCGCTCTCGACGACATGCTGTTCCACTGGTTGATACCGATCGTCAGCGGGTACCAGTCCGGGTCCTTCAACATGATCAGTGGAAGGAAGTAGTTGTTCCAGATCGAGACGAAGGAGAACAGCAGTACCGTCACCGTGGCCGGAACGAGCAGTGGCATGGCGATCTGGAAGAAGGTGCGGAACTCACCCGCGCCATCGATCTTCGCGGCGTCGAGCAGGCCGTTCGGGACCGCCTCGGCCGCGAACACCCACATCAGGTAGAGCCCGAAGGGATTGATGAACGACGGGATCAGGACGGCCCACGGCGTGTCGGTCAGTCCCAGTTTCGCGAAGAGCATGAACTGGGGGATGGCCAGGGCGATACCGGGTACCGAGATCGAACCGAGGACGACGAACAGGAACGCCCTCTTCCCGGTGAAACTGTGCTTGGCGAGACCGTAGCCGCCGAGTGCCGCGAGGAACGTCGACGTGATCGCTCCGACCCCGACGTAGAGAACAGTGTTGAGGAACCAGCGGGCGAAGATCCCGTCATCGTAGGCGAACAGTTCTTTGATGTTGTCGAACAGGGCGAACCCGTCCCCGAAGGAGAAGCCGAAGCTTGAGACGAAGTCGGCCTGGGACTTGGTCGCGTTGATGAGCAGCCAGATCAGCGGCAGGAGGCAGTAGAGGGTGAACAGCGCCGTCAGGAACGTCAGGACGCCGTTTCTCCGGGGGTCGGTGAAGCTCTGCTGACGCCCGTGCGGGGACGGACGGACGGGGGAGGAGACCGGGGTCGTCATCAGAGCTCTCCTACTGCTCGCGAGCGGGCTTCAGGCCACGCAACTGCACCGCGTAGGCGATGGCGATTGTGATCGCGGCCATCACGAGGGCGAGCGCCGCCGCATAGCCTTGCTGCGAACCTGTGAAGGCCAGGTTGTAGGCGTAGAGGTTGGGTGTGTAGAAGGTGGTGATGCCGCTGCCCGCCACCATCGACGGGAGGATCTGCGGCTCGTTGAAGATCTGGAAGGTGCCGATGATCGAGAAGATGACCGTGATGCCGAGCGACCCGCGCAGCGCGGGGAGCTTGATCGACCAGGCGACGCGGAACTGACCCGCACCGTCGATCGCCGCCGCCTCGTACAGCTCCTGGGGAACGGCCCTGAGCACGCTGTAGAAGATCAGCATGTTGTAGCCGGTGAAGGCCCAGGTCACCATGACCCCGATCGATATCAGGGTCGTGCCGGGCTGGAACGGATTCAGGTCCGTGCCGAGCGATTCGTTGATCGAGCGGAAGAGTCCGTAGCGTACGCCGAGCATGAATCCCCACATCAAGGTGGAGACGATGGCCGGGACGGCGTAAGGAAGGAAGATGGCTATCCGCATGAACTTCGACGCGTGCAGACGACCGGAGTCCAGGGCGAGGGCGAGGAGCAGAGCGAGCGCCAGCATGATGGGCACCTGGATCAGCGTGAACCCGAAGACGCGAAGGACGCCGTTCCAGAACTGCGGGTCCTGGAGCAGCTTCGTGTAGTTCGCGAGGCCGACGAATGACATGCCTCCCACCAGGCGATCCTGGAAGAGACTGAGGTACGCCGCGTACAGGATCGGCAGGACGAAAACGACGGCGAACAGGACGCCGAACGGCGCGACGAACGCCCAGCCTATCTGTCGCCCTTTATGCCTTGTCACCACGGTGCTCATTCCCTCCTTCTCCTGGCCGCGGCGCGGCGAGGCTCGGCTCGATGCGGCGCGGCGGATGCCCCGCGAGATGTCCCGGTGTCACACGAGGCACCCGCCGCTGATTCGATGGCCGGACGGCGTCGCCGGCTAGTCGACGCGGAATCCCTGCTCGTTGCCGTAGGTGACGCACCGGCCCTTCCAGGTCTTCAGGATCTCGGTGAGAGATCCCTTGCCGGTGGTGAAGTACGGCGTGGCGATGTCGCTGTAGACGGACCGTGCCCATTCGAAGAACGGCGGGTACTGCCAGCCGACCGCCGCGGTCGTGGACGCCTCAGCGAGAACCTGACCGGTCTGCTGGCCCCCGAAGTAGGGATTCTTCGCGGACTGGAACGCCGGGCTCTTCAGAACCGCGACATTCGGGACGAACGCGCCCGCGTCGACACGGGGCTGGAGGCCCGCACCGTGGGTGAAGTATTCGAGGAACTTGTACGCGGCCTTCTGGTTCTTGGACGCGGCCGGGATCCCGAAGGAGGATCCTCCGTTCTCCGCACCGACCTTCTGGCCGGTCGCCCACTGGGGCATCAGGGCGACCCTGAAGTCTCCCGCCGCCTTGGGGGCGCGTTCGGGCAGGGTGGAGGTCAGCCAGCCGCCCATGTTCTGGGAAGCGAGGGTGCCGTCGTTCAGGGCGCGGTTCCAGTCGTCCGTCCAGGGGTTGATCTTGGTGTTGAGCAGGCCCTCGTCGAGCATCTTCTGCCAGAAGGCGACGGCTCTCGCCGTGCCCTCGTCGGAGAAGTTGATGTGCACCGTGGTGCCGTCGACCCGGAACGGGCGCCCGCCAGCCTGCCAGATCAGGGAGAGCAGGAAGAACAGGTCCCCGTTGTCCTGGGCGATGTAGTAGTCCTTGCCCAGAGTGCGGATCTTCTTGGCGGCCTGGTAGTACTCCTCCCAGGTCGTCGGCGCCGTCGTGAGGCCTGCTTTGGCGAAGGTCTTCGAGTTCCAGAACAGGGCAGCGGGGCCGTAGTCCGACGGCAGTGCGTGGACGCGGTCACCGAACTTGACGTTGTTCCACGCCGAGGGGACGTAGTCGCTCTGGAAGGCCGAGGCCCCCATCGGACCGATGTCCGCCAGTTTGCCGGGGATGGCGAAGTACGGGATCGCGAAGTACTCGAACATCGCGAGATCGGGCACCCCCGACTTGGCCTGGATGGCGTTGTCGAGCGCCTTGTACTCCTCCGAGGAGGAGCCCGCGTTGACCACCTCGACCTTGATGCCGGGGTTGGCGGCCTCGAAACCGGGCACGGCGAGCTTCACCGTTCCGTCCCAGCTCCACACCGTCAGTTTTGCCGTGTCGCCTCCCGCCCCACCCTCCCCGCCAGAGGTTTTCCCCGACCCGGAACACGCGGCGAGGGTGGACACCGTGACGAGCGCGACCAGCAGGAGCCGCGCTGTTCCCGAGAGCCTCATCGCTCTCCCTCCTCAACGAAACGAACGAAACAGTTGCGAAACAGATGGGTAGCGGTGAGACTGTAGACGTCACTCACCCGGGCGTCAATGGAAGGGCGCGACCTCGTTCAGGTCGGCTTCCGGGGGCATTGGTTGCGCAGGGGTCTCGGGGGTAGACTCGCAACACGTTTCGAAAAGGGGAGGTGGGTGTGGCGGGTCGTTCGTCATCCCAACGAGTCACGATGGACGACGTCGCGCGTGCGGTGGGCGTGTCCAAGGGAACGGTGTCCAAGGCTCTCAACGGCCGCAGCGACGTCGCCGAGGAGACCCGGAACCGCATCCTGGCGGCGATCGAGGAACTCGGCTACCGGCCGACGACCATGGGGTGGGAACCTCCGCGGTTGCGGAGCCTCGTGGCCGTCGTCGACGTGCTCGAATCGCCCTACATGATCAACGTTCTCCAGGGGATCCTGGCGGCGGCGACCTCGGCGCAGGCCAACCTGATCGTCCGGCTGGCACCCGATCGCGCGGTGCGCGTCACGAAGGCCGCCGCGCGGGCCTGGGTGGCGGAGCAGATGGACTCGGGCGTCGTCGGGATCATCGGGGTGACGCTGGCCCAGCCGGACGCGGTGCTGCAGGCGGCCCAGGAGCGCGGCCTGCCGTTCGTCATGGTGGACCCGGTGGACACCCAGGAGTCCCGGATCGTCAGCATCGGTTCGACCAACTGGGCCGGTGGGAACAAGGCGGCCGAACACCTCCTCGAACTCGGCCACCGGCGGATCGCGTGGCTCGGTGGGCCCGCCACCTCCGCGGCGGCCTGCGAGCGGTTCCACGGTTACCGGGCTGCCCTCGACTCCGTGGGCATCGAACTGGACCGGACCCTCGTACGCCGGGACTGGTTCTCCGTCGAGACGGGGCTCACCCACGCCCGTGAACTCCTGGTTCTCCCCGATCCCCCCACGGCCATCGTCGCCGGGGACGACGAGATCGCCGTGGGGGTCCTGGCCGCCGCCCGGGAGCTGGGCGTTCCCGTGCCGGAGCGTCTGAGCGTCGTCGGTTTCGACGACACCCCCCAGGCCCTGTGGAGCACCCCGCGGTTGACGTCGGTCCACCAGCCGCTCCGGGGAATGGGACGGATGGCCGTCGAGACCGTCCTCGCCCTGTCCGAGGGCATCCAGCCCGCGTCCCGGCACATTCAGCTGGCGACCACGCTGTCCGTCCGCGACTCCACGGCGATCGCCCCGCCGAAGGCCTGAGGGACGCCGCCGCGCCGTCAGACCGCCGGCTCCGGGACACGGCACTGCCGCCGCAGGGCCGCCGTCATCGGGGTTCCTCCACGGCGTTCTTCCCGGCGATGGCGTCGGCCCCGGCCCCAGCCCCGGCGCGCAGTTCGTCGACGAACTCACCGAGCCAGCGCAGTTCGCCCTCGATCAGGTGGCGGGCCCGGCGGGACAGGGCGAGCCGGTGGGACGGGCAGCCGGATCCGACGAGGAACTCCTCGAGCTTCCCCCAGCCGTCGGCCCGCTCGCGCAGGGTCTCCGCGTAGCTCTCCAGGGCCGCGACCGCCTCCTGCGGATCGGTGAGATCGACGTTGTAGGTGGCGATGTCGATCGCCCAGTGCGGGTACTCGGGGATCGCCAGCAGGGAGAGCACGCCGTCCGAGACGGTCCGTCGTCCCGCTTCGGTGATCGAGTAGACGCGCCGCATCCGCCCGCCCACCGGCTCCTCGCGCACCTCGACCAGCCCCCGGTCCTCCAGGGCGTGCAGCTGCTTGTAGATCGTCGACTGGGACAGGTCGGTCCAGGTGCGCATCTCCCGGTAGTTGACCTCCTTGGTGATCTCCCAGGGGTGTTTCGGGCCCTCCGCCAGCAGACCGAGAAGGGCGACATCCGCCGGACGCACCGGCCCGGCCGGGTTCTCTTCATATTCCACAGCGAGAGTATTACACATGTGGAATATGAAGCCGGGTGGAGAGGATCACTACGTGGACCTGAGGGTGAAGCCGCCTCCGCTCTCCGCGAGGGCGACGACGGCGGGCGGGGGAGCGAACCGCTCGCCGTACCGTTCCGCGAGTTCGCGGGCCCGGGCGGCGAAGCCCGCCGGACCCGACGGGTACCCCGTGGTCTGGTACCCCATGGCCTGATACCCCGTGACGTACTGGAGGGCCCCTCCGGTCCACCCCGGGTACCCCGTGCCGAGGATCGAGCCGAGGTTCGCGTCCCCGACCGACGTGAGGAGACCGTCGGTGAGGCAGCGGACGGCCTCGATCGCCTCGCTGACGAGCAGCCTCTCGATCAGATCGGCGAGAGGGCCCGTGAAGGGTACGTCGGCCCGGCGCCCCTGGCCGAAGTGCTCCTCCAGGCCTGGCCAGAGCCGCCCCCGGACGTCGTCGGCATAGTCGTAGAAGCCCGCGCCTCCCGCCCGCCCGGTCCGGCCGAACTCCTCCGTCATCCGTTCGAGGACGTCGTCGGCGCGGTGACGGGCCAGGCCGATCTCGTCCAGCAGGACGAGCAGGGGGAGGGAATACCCCGCCTGGCCGCTCGCCTGCTCGACGGACGCCGGCGCGACGCCGTCGGTGAGCATCGCCATCCCCTCGGCGATCCTGGCCCGGAGCAACCTGCCGGTGAAGGACCCCCGGCCCCCGGTGACGACGATCGGGGTCCGGCGCAGGGGCCGGATGGTGGCGAGAGCGCGCGCGAGCGCACCGTCACTCGTCGCCTCGCCCCGGACGACCTCGACGAGCGGCATGCGGGCGAGGGGCGGGGGGAAGCGCAGTTCGACGGTGTCCTCGGTGGCGGTGGGCACCCGGTCGGAGGAGGTGTTCACGACGGCGTCGGCCTCGTCGGGGCCGTCCTTGAGGACGACGTCGATGCCCGCCGTGGTGAGCAGGCCGGTGATCGCCGCGGCCGTCGTCCCCGTGCCGCGGACGGCGATCCGGCCGGTCGGGGGGCGGTCCGTCACGAGCCCTCGGTCCGAGCGTGCCGCGGGGAGGTCGACGAAGAACGCCTGGATCATGTTCTTGGAGATCTGGCCGCAGGCGAGGTCGACGAAGTAGCGGCTCTCGATCGTGAAGGCGGTGTCGAGATCGACCTGGGCCCCTTCGACGGCGGCGGCGAGGATGTGGCGCGGGGCCGGGTACGGCGCCCCCTTGAGCTGGGCGCGCAGGGTCGCCGGGAACGTCGGCAGCACGGCGGCGAGGGCCGGTGAGGACGGGGTCCCGCCGGGCACGCGGTACCCCGTGGAGTCCCAGGGCTGGGTGACGTCGGGGTTCGCCGCGATCCAGTCGCGGGCCCGGGGCACCAGATCGTCCCGCGTGCCGACGAGTTCGTGCACCAGGCCGATCTCCAGGGCCCGGGCCGGGCGGTGGCGCTGGCCGCGCAGCAGCACCTCCGTCAGGGCGGTGGACAGTCCGAGCAGCCGCACGGTGCGGACGACGCCGCCGCCGCCCGGCAACAGGCCGAGGGTCACCTCCGGCAGGCCGATCTCGATCGCCGGGTCGGCGACGGCGATCCGGTGGTGGCACGCGAGGGCGATCTCCAGCCCTCCGCCCAGGGCCGAGCCGCCCAGGGCCGCCACGATCGGGCGGCCGAACGTCTCCAGGCGCCGGAGCTGCGTCTTGACGCGGGTGACCGAGACCATGATCTCGTCAGCCTGGGCGGGGATCGCCCGGACGAGCCTGTCGAGGTCCGCCCCCGCGAAGAAGGTCCTCTTCCCCGAGGTGAGAACCACCCCGCTGATGCGGTCGCGGGCGGCCTCCAAGCGGTCGAGGACTCCTTCCATCGCCGTGGCGTAGGTGTCGTCGACGGTGTTGGCGGACCGCGAGGGATCGTCGAAGGTGAGGACGACGACGCCGTCGGGGTCTTGTTGCCAGCGGATCGCGTTCAAAGCCGCTCCAGGATCGTCGCGACGCCCATGCCGGCACCGGCGCTGAGGGTGACGAGACCGTGGCGCAGCTTCCGGCGTTCCAGTTCGTCGAGGAGAGTGCCGAGGATCATCGCCCCCGCCGCGCCGGGCGGATGCCCCATGGCGATCGCCCCTCCGTTGACGTTGACGCGGTCGGCCTCGATCCGGAGGTCGTGCATGAACCGGAGCGGGACGGCGGCGAACACCTCGTCGACCTCGACGAGATCGAGGTCGTCGACGGTGAGGTGCGCCGCGGTGAGGACCTTCCGTGTGGCCGGGGAGGACCCGGTCAGCATGATCGTCGGATCGGCGCCGGACACCGCCGCGGCGACGACGCGGGCGCGGGGGGTGAGCCCGGCGGCCCTCCCGGCGGCCTCGCTGCCGACGATCACCAGCGCCGCGCCGTCCACGACGCCCGCGGAGTTTCCGGCCGTGTGGACGTGCTCGACGCGCTCCACCCAGTGGTACCGCTGGAGAGCGACCGCGTCGAACCCGCCGTCCCGGCCGATCCTGGCGAAGGACGGCGGGAGCCCGGCGAGGGAGTCCGGGGTGGTTCCCGGCCGCACCTGCTCGTCGCGGTCGAGGACCGGGAGCCCGGCCCGGTCGAGGACCGGGACCACCGACCGGGCGAAGTACCCGCCCGCCCAGGCCGCCGACGCCCGGGTCCGTGACCGGGTCGCGTAGGCGTCGACGTCGTCCCGGGTGAGGCCTCCGGCCGTCGCGAGGAGGTCGGCGCCGATGCCCTGGGGGACGAAACCGGTGGCGAGGTTGGTCTCGGGGTCGTTCGCCCAGGCGGAGCCGTCGGCGCCTGCCGGCACCCGTGACATCGACTCGACGCCCCCGGCGAGCACGAGGTTTTCCCAGCCGCTCCGCACCTTGGCGGCGGCGAGGTTCACGGCCTCCAGACCCGAGGCGGACAACCGGTTGATCTGCACGCCCGTCACGGTGTCGGGCAGCCCGGCTGCGAGCGCCGCCGTCCTCGCGAGGTCACCTCCCTGGTCGCCGACGGGGGTGACGACCCCGAGGACGACGTCGTCGATCGCGGCGGGGTCGAGGCCCGGGTGGCGGCGGCGCAGCTCGCCGACGAGCCCGATGACGAGGGAGATCGGTTTGATGCCGTGCAGAGCCCCTGAGTCCCTGCCCCTGCCCCTCGGCGTGCGGACGGCGTCGAAGACGAACGCCTCGGTCGGCATGGGCTTCCTCCCGGAGAAAGCGGCTACGGGCTGAGGTTCCCCGTTCACTCTCCGGGGCCTTCCGGTCCCTGTCAACAACCGCCGTCAGCACGCGGCGCCGGGCCTGGCGTGGCACGATCGGGTCGTGCCAGCGCGCCGGAGGATCGATCCCGCCGCCGGGAGCGCGGCGCTGCGTGCCTGGGCGGCGGATCCGGAGGGTGCCGCGAGAGCGACCACGGCGATGGCCGTGCGCTGGTCGCTGGAGGAGCTGGCAGCCCACCACCCGGGTCCGACGTGCGAGGTCCGGGTGCCGCCGTTCGGCGTCGTCCAGTGCCTCGCCGGTCCCCGGCACACGCGGGGGACCCCGCCCAACGTCGTCGAGACGAATCCGTCGACCTGGCTGGAGCTCGTGACCGGCCGCGCGAACTGGGCGGACGCCGTCCTCTCCGGGCGCGTCGCCGCCAGCGGTGAGCGGTCGGATCTGTCGGGGCTGCTCCCGCTGGTCCCGGTGCGGCCTGTGTCAGACTGAGGCCGTGGCTCGTGGTGACGGTCGGCTCTCCCATGACCTCCTACCCGGTGAGAAAGGTCCCAAGGACGCCTGTGGCGTCTTCGGGGTCTGGGCGCCGGGCGAAGAGGTCGCCAAACTCAGCTACTACGGGCTGTACGCCCTGCAGCACCGCGGGCAGGAGGCAGCCGGCATCGCGGTCAGCAACGGCAGGAAGATCCTCGTCTACAAGGACATGGGTCTGGTCTCGCAGGTCTTCGACGAGTCGGCCCTGAGCTCCCTCTCCGGATCCGTCGCGATCGGGCACTGCCGCTACTCCACGACGGGTGGCTCCACCTGGGAGAACGCGCAGCCGACGCTCGGCGCCACGGCGACCGGCACTGTCGCTCTCGCGCACAACGGAAACCTGACGAACCCGCGTGCGCTTCGCGACCTGGTCGCCGAGCGGTACGGCGAGGGCGCGTCGGGCGAGCTGGCCCGAGGGAACACGACGGACACCGCTCTGATCACCGCACTGTTCGCCGGGGACACCGACCACACCCTCGAAGCGACCGCCTCGGAGGTTCTCCCGCAGCTCCGGGGTGCGTTCAGCCTCGTCTTCATGGACGAGACCACCCTCTACGGCGCCAGGGACCATCGCGGGATCCGGCCCCTGGTCCTCGGGCGGCTCGACCGCGGCTGGGTGATCGCCAGCGAGACGGCGGCCCTCGACATTGTCGGCGCGTCCTTCGTGCGCGAGATCGAGCCGGGGGAGCTCGTCGCCATCGACGAGTCCGGCCTGCGCTCCTCACGGTTCGCGGAGGCGCAGCCGACCGGATGCGTCTTCGAGTACGTGTACCTCGCGCGGCCCGACACGACGATCAGTGGACGCGTCGTCCACACCGCACGGGTCGAGATGGGGCGCAGGCTCGCCCGCGAACACCGTGTCGACGCCGACCTCGTCATCCCGGTCCCCGAGTCCGGGACTCCGGCGGCCGTCGGTTACGCGGCCGAGTCGGGGATCCCGTACGGACAAGGCCTGGTGAAGAACGCCTATGTCGGCCGGACCTTCATCCAGCCGAGCCAGACGATCCGCCAGCTCGGGATCCGGCTGAAGCTCAACCCGCTGCGCGAGGTGATCCGGGGCAAGCGGCTCGTCGTCGTCGACGACTCGATCGTCCGGGGCAATACCCAGCGGGCGCTGGTGCGGATGCTCCGGGAGGCCGGGGCGGCCGAGGTCCACGTCCGGATCTCGTCGGCGCCGGTCACCTGGCCGTGCTTCTACGGCATCGACTTCGCGACCCGGGCCGAACTGATCGCGACCGGGCTCGGCGTCGATGAGGTCCGGGCGAGCATCGGTGCCGACTCCCTCGGCTACATCTCGCTGGAGGCGATGGTCACCGCGACGGCCCAGCCGCGTTCGGCACTGTGCCTCGCCTGTTTCACCGGGGAGTACCCGGTGCCGGTGCCGGAGGCCGGTCTCGGGAAGCACTCCCTGGAGCAGACCGAACTCCCCCTCGACGGCCCCTGCGTCCCCGCCGACGTCCGCGTCACCCAGGACGTCGACGGAGTGGCCGCCGGACTGCCCGGCGGTGCCGAGGACGCCCTGACCCGCCCCTGACCCGCAGCCCGCCTCGGGCCAGGCCACGGGTCAGGCCCTGGGCCAGGCCACGGCGGGGCCCGCGATGCCGGAGCTCCGGCGTCCAGTCGGTAGATTGGCGCCCGTGCAGCCCGTGACGTACGCAGGTTCCGGTGTCGATGTCGAAGCGGGTGACCGAGCCGTCCTTCTCATGAAGGCCGCCGTCGCCCGCACCCACGGCCCGGAGGTGATCGGGGGGATCGGCGGGTTCGCGGGGCTCTTCGACGCCTCGGCCCTCACCGCCTACCGGCGCCCTCTGCTCGCGACGTCCACGGACGGCGTGGGAACCAAGGTCGCGGTCGCGCAGGCCCTCGACAAGCACGACACGATCGGGTTCGACCTCGTCGCGATGGTCGTCGACGACATCGTCGTGTGCGGGGCCCGTCCGCTGTTCATGACCGACTACATCGCCTGCGGCCGGGTCGTCCCCGAGCGGATCGCCGCGCTCGTCGCCGGGATCGCGGCGGCCTGCGAGCAGGCGGGCTGCGCCCTGACGGGCGGGGAGACCGCCGAACACCCCGGGCTTCTCGGGCCGGACGAGTACGACGTCGCCGGTGCCGCCGTCGGTGTCGTCGAGGCCGACGACCTCCTCGGGCCTCACCGGGTCCGGGCCGGGGACGTCGTCCTCGGCATGGCGTCGAGCGGGCTCCACAGCAACGGTTACTCCCTGGTGCGGCACGTGCTGGAGGCCGCCGGGTGGACCTATGACCGGCAGGTCGACGAGCTCGGCCGGACGATCGGTGAGGAGCTCCTCGAACCGACCCGGGTGTACGCGGCGGACATCGTCGATCTCGCCTCCTTCTCCGGCCCGGCGCTGCATGCCGTGTCGCACGTCACAGGGGGCGGCCTCGCCGCCAATCTCGCCAGGGTCCTGCCGGTGGATCTCGAAGCGGTCATCGACCGTGCGACGTGGTCCCCGGCCCCGATCTTTGAGATCGTCGCCCGGCTCGGCGCCGTCCCCAGGGCCGATCTGGAGCGCACCCTGAACCTCGGCGTCGGCATGGTGGCCGTCGTCGAGGCCGATCACGCGGAGGCTGCGATCTCGCACCTGGCCGGCCGGGGAGTCCACGCCTGGGTCCTCGGAGACGTCGCCGCTGCCCGCCCCGAACTCGCCGGAGACGTCACCCAGGGGGTCAAGGGCGTGGACGGCGGAGCCGTGCGGCTCGTCGGCCGCCACCTGGACCGCTAGGCACACCAGACACAGATGGCCGTGCCGCAAGGAGCGGCACGGCCATCACGTGTGTGCGGTCGTACGGATCACTGGCTCCCGTTCGGAGCCCAGTCCGCATATTCGTCGTCATCTTCGCCCGCTGACTCGTCCTCGTCCAACTCCTCGAGGGTGTCGTCCACGGCGGTGCCGTTGGATCCGGCGAGCTCCCGTTGTAGGGCCGTGTAGTCGGTGCTCGGGCTGAAGTACTTCAGCTGCCGGGCAACCTTCTGCTGCTTGGCCTTCTGACGGCCGCGCCCCATGGCGTCGACCCCCTCATGCGTCGACCCGAGGCTGGCGCGCGCGGCGGGGCCCCGGAGTTGGTCATCCGTATCTCGTGCTGCAACGGTACATCGTCGACAGCCCGTCCGGCATCCCGGCCCGGAGTATCGGCCCCATCGGATGCCCAGGTACCGGCTGTGGGGGGCGGGGATCGCTCACCGGGTGCCCCTCTTCCGGGGCGTGTAACGATTAGGTAACGTCGCCGAGGGTGGTGTCGTGACGGGGTGGCCGGCGTGATCGCGGAGGTGACTCGGCGTCTTTCGGTGGGAGATGTGACGGTGACATCGTGACGTCGTGACGTCACGCGATCTGCCGCCCGTCGTTCCGGTGACGGCGCTACGCGTCTACGAGCCGTTGGGTGCCTTCCCGGCGGCCCGGCGTCCGGAACTGGAGGCGCTGGCCGCTGACCCGGACGCCGGACGTCGCGTGGAAGCCGCTGAGCGCCTCGCGGCCTGGCGGTCGGTGCTGGGCGTCCCCTTTCCCGGGGTGCTCCGGGCTCGGGTGCTGAGAGCCGGTGACGGCCTCCTGCTGTGCCCCGTGGCTCTCGGACACGGCAGTCTCCCCCCGGAGCCCGGCCTGCCGGAGGGCTCCGCCGACGGTGTCCTGCCGGGCGTCACCTCCGTGGAGATGTCACACAGCCTGGTCCGGGCATGGGAGCTGCCCATCGTCTGGCTCGCGATCGTGCGGACCGACGACCTCGCCCGTCGTGAGGAGCTCTGCCGGTACGTCCTCCCCCTGTCCGTCGCCCTGCCCCGGGCGGCGCGGACCCTGCAGGCGGTCCGGGAGGGTCTCGGGGAGGCGGGCGTCACCGAGGAGGCCGAAGAGCTGACGACATGGCTCGCGCAGTTCGATCCGGAGTCGTGGGTCGAGGTCGACTCGAGGCCCGTCGCGGCTCTCGTCGGAGGGGAGGACGGGGCCGACGATGTGCGTCTAGGTCTCGAGTGTCTAACGGTCGGCGATGCGGCTGGCGTCGCGGCGGCTTACCGGCGCATGAGCAAGCGGTCACATCGACTGGAAGAACTGTCCGTTTCGTCGTGAAGGTCGGTACGCTGCGAAACGATCCGCGGAGGATACGGACGCATGTCGTGAAGGCTGCATACCCTGAGTTGACGCACCTTGACGGCATGTACTCCAAACGGGCAGTCCTTCGTCCCCAGGGGGGATCATCAGTTCGAACAGTACCCGTAGTGGCATCTGACAGGGCACGATGTCCTTAGTCGGGGTATCCGCCCCGTTCATGGAGGATGACATGACCACCCGATCGCCCGACGCGGCCGAGCCCCTGCTCACGCCCGCCGAGGTTGCGGCCCTGTTCCGCGTTGACCCCAAGACTGTCACTCGGTGGGCCAAGGCAGGAAAGCTGTCGTCGATCCGCACCCTGGGTGGCCACCGCCGATACCGAGAGTCCGAGGTTCGCGCGCTGCTTGCCGGTATTCCGCAGCAGCGTACGGAGGAGGACTGACGGAAGGCGCTCTCGTGGCGCCTTGGCCCAGAGCGTTGCTCCCCGGGGGTTGACGCTCGCTCCGTCCCGATACGGGAGGTACCGAGACGGTCTGTCGGTTTCAGACGTGATCTCGCGTGAGGCTGTGGTTGCGCAGCCGAGGGTGAGACACGTTGCTCGGGGGTGAACTGGACGGCATGGTTCCGCATCACGCGGGGTCTGCCGGGCAGTTAAATGTGTGGTCACTCATGCATGATCGACATGCCGGTGTGGCCGACGGTCACCAGACGATCGTCGGTTGCACCGGCATTCGGCATCGCGTCAGCTGTGCTGTCTACGTTGCGTACGTTCTCCCAACTGGGCCAAGAGCGATGATCTCATAGGGCGGGCCCTGATGGTCCACCAATGGTGGATCTAATCTGCCGAGGTTTCGTCCACGGACTCCGCCGGTCCCGTCCGCTCGTCGGAGGTCCGTTCCCTCTCCGCGGTGGGCGCCTGGCTCGGCTCCTCGTGCCGGGTGGGTTCCCTCTCCGAGGTGGGTTCCTGGGTGGGCTCTGGGTGCGTGCTGGGTTCCGAAGGTGTGGCCGGTTCCCGGGTCGGTTCCTTCGGCGTCGTCGGGGTGTCGGTCGGAGTGACGCGGGTGGGTTCCACCGTGACCGTGCCGCGGGTGGGCGTCGCCGTCCGGGCCGGTGTCGGCGTCGGCGTGACCTTCGGCGTCACCTTTGGCGACGGCTTCGCGACGACCTTCACGAGTGGTGTGCGGAGCGTCTTCGAGACGGGGGTCCGGGCCGTCGGGAAGGTGGTCCGCGCACGGTGTCGCCGGGTCGGGGACGCCCAGGTCTGGCGGACGCCCTGGACGCTGTCCCGGTCCGCCGCGAGCGGGAGGGGGACGTGCCGGGGGCCGGGGGCCGGGGGAACCGCCGCGGGTGCCGTCGGGGCCGATCTCGTCGGAAGAGGGACGGGGAGTTCCGAAGCGGCCCCCGCGAGCATGTCCCCGAGGCCGTTCGTCGTCGCCGACGGTTCGGGGTCGGTCCCGGCGGGCGGACCTTCCGCGCTGATGGTGATGGCGACGGGTCTTCCGGCTTCCCCTCCCGCCCACAGGCTGATCCCGACCATCACCACGACCACCACGACGCTCCCGGTACCGATCAGCGCTGCCGAAGGCACCTCTGCGACGCGTGATGCCCGATGCTGGCCTCTGTACCCCATGTCGACCATCTCCCCCCGGGTCCGAAGGACGCAGGACCTGCGCCGAGAACCGTCCCGGCCAGCATCTCGCGCTGACGACCGAATGATCAGTAGATGTTAAGACATGTCCGAAAACGCGGATCGGCTCGCGTCGCGCCGGACGACGTCGTCGCCTCGCCGTCGGGCGGTTCCGTCACCCGGCGCGACGCGGGAGCGACACCCGGCGCCTGCGGTGCGGTACCGGTGTCCGGCGGGGTTCCCGGCGCTGACCTGCGGACCCGGCGCTGATTCGCGGGGGCAGGTGCCGCACTGCGGGGGCAGATGCCGCCCTGCGCGGGCACGGCGCAAGGTTTTCTTCCGTCGGGCGGTGTGCGAAATGGTTACGCTCAATCCGAAAGACGTCGCGTGGTGCGGAAAACATGGGATGACGCGACGATCGGTATTCGGATCTCAGGCTGTGCGGTATTTCCTGGGTCGTGTCCCCCCTGATCAAGCCCTCATTCCCCTACGCTCAGCCGGAGGGGGATAAAGGTTACCGGGGTCGATTGATCCCCGGGCACGGGGGTGATGTGGTTGTGAACAGTTTCGATGACAGCCGTCTACGTGTGCTGGCCGCCATCGCGGCGGTCGAGGCCGCAGAGAGGGAGTGCCTTCAGGCGACGATGACCCAGGTCGTGGTGCTGGCAGCCGAGGCGGGGCTTTCCGGCGGCGTCCTCGTCGCCTTCCACGCGGCGCCACGGGGTGACGAGGTCTGGGCGCTCGACGACCAGGACTGCTCGCGGGAGGACGCCGTCCTGCAGGCCGTCGACCTTGCCGACGTCGGGGGACGTCGGTTCCGTCTGACCCAGTCCGGGCTCGCGTCGCTCTCGGTCGACGCGACCCTTCCGGAGCCTCGGGGATCGTTCGAGCAGTGCAGCCATCCCGGCTGCTTCCTGACCGGCGCGTCGAGGTCCCACCGGATGCTCCACTCGGAGGGGGTCGCCGTGCCTCCTTCGACGCCGCTGCTCGGCGGCAGGCTCTGGCAGCGAGCCGTCCTCGCCTGGGTGGATCTGCACCGGGCTCTCGCCACCTGGACCGGTCGCTGGCTGGCCGCCAGCCTCGTCGTCGCCCCCGAGACCGGGGACGTCGCGAGCCTCGACCCGATCTACTGCCCGGATCGCGGGCAGGACTTCGAGGTGGTCACGTCGTTGCGCCTGTCGTCCGAGCCACTCCCCGCGGACGACCTGGAAGCGGCGCTGGCGACCGTGTTCGACGAGTCCGAGGGCGTGACGCCGGATCTGGTGGAACTCGATCTGCGGCGGTGGATGCACGGGGTCGGCATGGTCCTTCCCGGCTTTCCCGCACACGGTCCGGGGGAGTGTGAGTCCTCGGCCGAAGAACGCTGAAAGTCACTCAATGCATTAATAAAGTGACTATCGGTGAAATTGATTCCAGGACAAAGCCGGACCGGCAGTGCATCACGCCGGTCCGGCGGTTACTCCTGGAGACGATGTCCGTGGAGCAACGTACGATCGGCGGTGCCTGGCACCGGTCAGCGACCGCGAAGGGCTCCGGCATGGTCGACAAGGTGAGAGGAACGGGTGTGGCGCACGAGACGCAGGGGCCGCCCGTGCACCCGGACCGGCCCGGTTCCCCCTCGTCGTCCGGGGTGATCATCCTGCGGCCTGCCTGGGCCGAACCTCCGGTGTCCGGCGGCGACGCGGCTCCCGACGGGCCGTCGCGGTTCCTGCGGGACCTCGACCTCGACCGGTGGCGCCGCTGGTGGGTGAGTCTCCTCGTCGCGGTGCTGGCGGTGCTGATCGGGTCGCAGCTCTTCTGGTCGCACCGGGGAGCCTGGGTGGGTCACAACGGTGACCACTACTACTACGCCTCCACGGCCCTGCAGTACGCGGGAATGCCCTACGAAGAATCGTTGCGAATAGCAACCGATTACTTCGACTACCCCTACTCGGCCACCCAGCTCGACCTCGGATACCTCAATCCGGCGGTGGCCCCTCTCATCTATCCCCGGGTGGTCCTCGGGTTGCTCGCCCTGCCCGCCGTGGATCTCCTCGGGGTGGAGGGCGTGTGGTTCCCGGGATTCCTCAGCGGTTCGCTCTCCGTCGTGCTGCTGATGGTCCTGGCCGTGCGACGGGTCGGCCGCGTCGGGCTGCTGGCGCTGCCGATCCTGATCGGCGTCACCCGCTACGCCCCGGAGTTCATGTTCGGCATCTACGCCGAGGCGCCCGTCATCCTGGCGGCGGTCCTGATGCTCCTGGCGTTTCCGCTGGGACGGGCGCGCCGGACCTGGTGGCACGCCCTCGCCGCCGCGGGACTCGTTCCCCTGATCATGCTGTCCCGCCAGGTGCCGATCCTGACGATCGGGATGGTGATGGGGGGCTGGCTGTGGGCCTGGATCGGCAGCCGCCGCTTCTTCAACCCCTGGCTGCCGTTCGCCCTGACCATCCCCCCCGCCACCGTGTTCAGCTACTGGCTGCTGTCGGTCTGGGCGCCGTACGACGCCATGCCGTACCTCTACTCGATGACCGGGTCGTCGAACGTCCAGGAACTGATGCAGGCGTTGCCCAGCATGTGGTCGGTCAGCGTCGGCAGCGACTGGAACGAACTGGTATCGGGCGACTTCCCGGTGATCGTCCTCGCCCTCCTGGGGCTCGCCGGGCTCGTGCTCGTCGTCCGCAACCCGATGGCAGGGGTGTTCCTCGGGAGTCTGGGATCCGGTGTCGCGACGGAACTTCTCAACGGGCAGCCGAACTCCTTCCGCTACTTCGCGCCGTCCCTGCCCGTCGTGCTGCTGCTCGCGGCCCTGGCGATCTCGTGGCTGTTCCACGGCGGCTTCGCGCTCGTCGCCCGGCGGGTGGGCCTCCCGGTCCCGGACTGGCCCGGCGCCCATCTGATCCGGGGACAGTCACGGCACCGGTCAGGGGTGGTGCACGTCCTCCCCGACGGCCGGATGCGCATCAGCCGGGAACCTGACCCCGGGCCGCCCCCCACCCGGTACGGCCCGTTCGCCGCCGCCGTCACCGCCTGGGGAACGGTCCTCGCCGTCCTGGTCGGCGCCGTCTCGACGCACGCCGAGGCCCCGATGACCGCTGGCCGCTCCGAACGCGTCTCCGCCGGAGCCTTCGCCAGGAGCAAGATCGGCAAGAACAAGCCCTGGCCGTTCTCAGCCCAGGAAGGCACGCTGATCTGCACCGGCGACGACTTCCAGATGTGGTTCGTCACCCCTGACGGCACGCGGTACGCCCTCTCGGGGACGGCGATGGCGTCGTCCTGGGCGCCACGGATCCTCGACCTCGCCCCGGCGCCGCCCGCGTACGCCTGGCCGGAGCTCCGGCCGTTCCTCACCGAGGGCATGCGCCTGTGCGGCGCTGACCGCGCCTACCAGAGCGAAGCCCCCGTGAGGCGTGAGCCCGCGGCGAAGCGTCCCTGACGCCGGGGGAGGCCGGGGACACCGCGGGGACACCGGCCCTCAGTCGGGTGTCGCCTGGATGTCCAGCACGAGGGCCTGGATCAGCATCTGCGTCCCCACGAGGAACGGTGTGACGGCGAGCAGGACCGTCCCCGCCGTCGCCGTCGTCGGCCCGAGGGTGTTCAGCAGGACCCAGACGCCGACGAGGACCCCGAAGGTCACCAGCAGGGAGCCGACGAACAGCAGGAGCGCGATCGGGGAGAACGACCAGAGGACGTACTTGAGCCACACCCGGCGCCAGAAGCCGCAGAACAGCAGCCGCAGCAGCCGGAAGACCACGCTCCGCAGGCGGATGTGGGACACCTCGTCCCGGTACACCGCGGGGACGGGGACGTCGAGAGCCCGGACGTCGAGGATGTTCAGCCAGATCAGCAGGTCGTTCTCGAACTCGTAGCGACGGGACACCCGGTCGAGCGGCAGCCGGCGCAACACGTCGGTGCGGACGGCCGTGTAGCCGTTCTGCGGGTCGACGAGGTGCCAGTACCCCGAGGCGACCTTCGTGAGGAAGGTCAGGACCACGTTCCCGAAGATCCGGTAGCGGGGCATCCCCCGGAAGCTGGAGGTCGAGAAGAAGCGGTTCGCCTTCGTGAACCCGTAACCGTCGGCGACGATCGGATCCAGCAGGGCGGGCAGGTAGTCGGGATCCATCTGGTTGTCGCCGGCCATGACGACGGCGATGTCCGCCCCGAGCTCGATCGCTCGTTGGTGGCCGGTGAGGATGGCCCCGCCCACCCCCGTGTTGCGTTCGTGCCGGATCACCTCGACCCGGGGATCACCCACCGCCCGGGCGGCCTCGCTCGTGCCGTCCGGACTCGCGTCGTCCACGACGACGATGTGGTCGACGATCGATGGCGCGTTACGGATGACGTCCCCGACGTGCCGTTCCTCGTGGAAAGCAGGCACGACGACAGCGATCCGCTGCCCCGCATACATCAGAACTGGCCCCTCACTGGTGCGATCATCTCGATGCGATCATCGAGTCGACCGTCCGGATTCTGGCACAGCCGGGGTCAACGGTCGCGCGTTCGGTCCGGACCACCTCTCCCGGAGAGGCGGCTCCGGGAGAGGTGGCTCGGCGAGAGCGGTAGCGGTGACGGGGGTTTGATCTCCTCCAGCCGTAACAGCGTGGTGAGCCGTTGACCACCCCGCGTCGCCAGCCGGGTGAGGACGACCTGGAGTTCGGCGACGTCCCGCGCGACGATCAGCAGCATCGCGTCGGTCTCGCCCGCCACCCAGTCCGCCGAGATCACCTGCGGGAGCTCACGGCAGGTCTCGATGAACCCCCGGGTCGCGACCGGATCGTTCCGCACCATTGTCACCGACACGTACACCTGGAGCGGAAGACCGACCAGGGACGGGTCGAGCCTGGCGATCACCTGCCGGACGACGCCGCTCTCCTTCAGGCGCCGGATCCGGTGCAGCGTGGCCGCGGGGGACAGGCCGACCTCCCGGGCGAGTTCGACGTTCGTCCGGTCGGCGTCCACCTGGAGCAGCGCCAGCAGTTCGATGTCAACATCGTCCAGTTCCGTCGCCATGTCACCGAACATTATTCGGTTCAGGAGTGTCACAGCCCGCGAAAGGCCGGGTGTCGTTCCACCATTCTCACTGTGAGCATCGCCGTGAGCCTCCCCGTGACCAGCCGTCGTCTCCCCCTCGTCGCGCTCGCCCTGTCCGGGGTCCTCTGGGGTACCTCCGCACCGTTGACCAAGGTGGCGCTCGGGGTTCTCGACCCCGGCTGGCTCGCCGTCGCCCGGTTCGTGCTCGCTGGGCTGCCTCTCGCGTGGGTGGCCCGGCACCGGCTGCGCGCGGCGGCGTCCTGGCCGGTCCTCGGCTGGGGAGCCGTCGGCTACGGCCTGGTCATCGCGCTCTGGAACGCGGGCCTCGCCCGGACGAGCGTCACCCACGGCGCGTTGATGGTCGGTGCCGTCCCCGCGCTCGTGGCCGTCGTCGCCCTGCTCTCACGCCGGGGGACCGCGGGGCGGAGGGCCTGGGCCGGGTACGCCGTCGCGACGGGCGGTGTCGTCCTGGTCGCGGTCGGCGGAGGGAGCGCCTCCTTGACGGGTGACCTGCTCGTGCTCGCCTCGATGACGCTCTCGGCCGTGTTCACGGTGGCACAGGCCGGACTCCTTGAGGGCCGGGACCCGGTGGCCGTCACCGCCGTCCAGCTCGGCTCCTCGACCGTGGTGGCGGTGCCGCTGGCCGCCGTCCTCGACGGTCCCCTCACCGTCGGCGGAGCGTCCGTCCTCGACCTCTCCTCCTTCGTCGCCCACGGCCCCGGCCTGCTCGCGGTGGCCGCGCTGGCCCTCGCAGGGACGCTGCTGCCCTTCACTCTGTTCGCCTGGGGACAGTCACGGACGACGCCGGAGGTCGCCGGTGCCTTCCTCAACCTCGAGCCGGTCGTCGGCTCCGGCATGGGGGCCCTCGTCTTCGGTGACCTCTTCGGTCCCGTCCAGGCGATCGGTGCCCTCGCCGTGCTCGGCGGCATCGCGTTGAGCACGCTCCCGGGGGCGGAACGCCGCGCCGTCCGCCCGGGTGGCCACGGGACGCCCACGCGGACGACGTCCGGCCCGGTCGTCCGGACGGCGAGCACGGTGGATGTCGTGAGGCTTCCTGGACCGGTCGGAGCTACCGTGGGTCAATGACGCTGCTCGCGGAGGACGTGCTCCTCCTCCTCATCGATGACGCGACCGGCAAGATGGTCCTCGACCGCACCCGCGTCGACCGTGTGCTCGCCGGCGCCGTCCTCGTCGAACTACTGATGACGGAGCGTGCTGCACCCGCACCCGCCGGGGGGAGCATCAAGCCCGGCCGGATTGTCGTCCTCGATCCGCGCCCTTCCGGGGACGCCGTCCTCGACGAGGCGCTGGAGCGCCTGAGTGACAAGCCGCTCCGCCCCGCCCGGGCCGTCGAGAAGCTGGTCAAGGGGCTGAGGGCGGCGTTGCTCGGGCGGATCGTCCAGGCCGGTTTCGTCCGGGAGGAACACCGCTCCTGGCTGGGCGTCTTCCCCACGACCACCTGGCCCGCGGTGCGGCCCGAGCACGAGGCCGGGATCCGGCGGTCCCTGCGCGACGTCCTCCTGCACGGCCACGGGCCCGAGCCCCGGATCGCCACCCTGATCGCTCTGCTGAACGCCGTCGACGCCGTTCCCAAGGTCGTGCCCGCTGAGGACCGCCGGGCCCTGGTCCGCCGGGCCCGGACGATCGCGGAGGGGGATCCGACGGCCCTCGCCGTGCGGGAGGCCGTCGACGCCGTCAACGCCGCGGTGGTCGTCGCGACGACGGCTGCCACCTGATCCGGCCGACCGCTCCGGTGATCGGGAACGCCAATGTGATCAATCGTTCGTCTTGACCATTTTGCGTTATCCGGTGACGCTAAGAAGGACGCCGACTGGTCGGGGACTGCCGCGTCCAGGAGCTCCGGGCGTACCAGAGAACTGTGTGCGCCGGAGCTTCGGGTACACCAGGGCTCCGGCATACCCAGGAGATCTGGAAACATGGTGGCGGGATTGACGTGGAAGGAGTGGCGGCGTTCGGCAGAGGAGATCGCCGTAAAGGCACTGGGTGTCATTTTCGAGGTGCATGACCTCACGACCGGCGAAGGCCGGGTCTTCTCGGGGCGCGGAGTCGTCCGCCGTCGTTCGCTTCGGCGTCAGGTCTGACCGTCCACGAAGATGCCGTGCCTCGCACGGCAGACGGGGAAAGGGAGTGGCGAACGTGCACGCAGAGGTCACTCAGGTCGTTGCCATCTTGGTGGTGGCGGCTACCTGGGTGCTGGCCGAAGTGTATTCCCGATGGATCCGGCGCCGGGCCGAACGGAGAGGAGCCGCGAAGTTGGAGATCTACGACGAGCGGCCTCAGACGATCGACGCCAGCGCTCTCTCGGCGTCCGACGACTGAAGAGTCACCGGGTGTCCGAGCCGGGACCCGTGACGCGGTCGCGGACCGGTGAGGAGAACGGGGGGTGGTAGGGGACTCGACTGTTCTCTACCACCCTGCGTGCGGGGCTCGCGAGACCCATGATCCCCTGGAATCGGGCCGGGTCCGACGGTCCTCAAGAAATGCATTCCGACAATAGTCGGATCGTTCTTCTCGAATTGTCACCCGGCCGTTCCCTCGACGACGGTGGCGTCGAACTCGTCGGAGGTCGTCACGTGGGGGCGCAATCCGTGGACCATGAGGAGTTCGGCGACGGCGGGGACCTGACCCCGGCCCGTCTCGACGAGCAGATGACCCCCGTCGGAGAGCCACGCCGAGGCGCCAAGAATCACCCGTCGCAGGACGGCGAGTCCGTCAGGGCCGCCGTCCAGGGCATGCCGGGGTTCGTGGAGGCGGGCCTCCGGCGGCATGAACGGGATCGTCTCGGTGGGGACGTACGGCGCGTTCGCGGTGATGACGTCGATCCGCCCTGCCAGGGCCGACGGCAGAGGGCCGTACAGATCGCCCGTGTGGACCTGGCCACCGACGCTCGCGACGTTGCGGCGGGCGCAGGCGGCCGCGGCGGGGTCGATGTCCACCGAGTGCAGTTCGCAGGCATGGCCGGCGCGCACCAGCGCGGTGGCGGTCGCGACGCCGATGGCGCCGGACCCGCAACAGAGGTCCAGCAGGACCAGCGGCGGCCCCACCCGCCGCGCGGCCCGTGCCCTCGCCCGTTCGACGGCCCGTTCGACCAGGTACTCGGTCCGCCGTCGTGGCACGAAGATCCGGGGATCGAGCAAGATCGACAGGCCGGAGAACTCGGCCCGGCCGATGACGTGCTCCAGAGGTTCGCCCCGGATCCTGCGCCGGACCAGCTCCTCCAGGCAGGGTGTCCCGTCGCCGTCGGAGGCCTGGGTCACGGCGCCGAGGATCAGGACAGCCTCGTCTTCGGCGAAGACGCACCCGGCGGCGCGCAGCTGGGCGGCGATCTCGGCAGCGGTCGCCGTCGGCATGGACATGGATTCGAAAGTGGACATATCCCCCCTTCGGTGCGGCCACAGTACCCCGAAGCACCCGGAGACGGTTACGGTCGGGCGATATCTCGCTCCGGCGAGTCGCTGGCGGACGGACCCGTCGATCGGCCGAGGACCCAGGCGACGGCCCCCGCGACGGACCGGGTCACCCTGGCCCCTTCCGGGAGCGGCGGCCTGTCGATCATCACGACGGCCAGCCCGGCGTCGCGAGCGGTGATGAGTTTCGCCGCCGTGGCGTCACCGCCGCTGTCCTTGGTGACGAGCACCGCGACGGCGTGCTCCCGGAACACGGCCCGTTCGGCGTCCGGGGTGAACGGTCCCCGGGCCGCGAGGAGGGTGCGCCGGGGCGGCAGCGCGCCGTCCGGCGGGTCGACCGAACGGATCACGTAGTGGCGGGCGTCGTCCCCCGCGAAGGCGGCGACACCACCCCGGCCGAGGGTGAGCAGGACGGTGGTCCCCTCCGGCGCGAGGCGCGTGACGGCGGACGCCGCCGAGACGGCGTCCGGTACACGCCACCAGTCGTCGCCCTCCGCGGCCACCCACCCCGGACGGCGCAGCACGAGCAGGGGGACGCCGAGCCGCCCGCAGGCGGCCACCGCGTTTCCGGTCATGCGGGACGCGAACGGATGGGTCGCGTCGACGACCGCCTCGACACGCCGGTGGGTGAGGTACGCCGCGAGGCCGTCGACACCGCCGAACCCCCCGCTCCGCACGTCACCCGGCGGACGGCGGGGATCGGCGACCCGCCCGGCCAGGGACGTCGTCACCTCCAGGCCCGGCTCCCGGGCCAGTCGTGTCGCCAGGGCCCGGCCCTCGCCGGTACCGCCGAGAACGAGAACGCGCATCGGGCCGACCCTAGTTCGAGTGATTCCGATCATCCACTGGTCGTAGGGGATCAGTGAGCGGTGGCGCGCCGTCGGGGTCGCTATTCGGTCTGGTCTGTCCTGGTTCGTCGTTTCTCGCAGGGGTGGCGATCACTGGGGTTGAGGGTCTCTTCACTGAGCGTTGACTGCCTGCTTATGATCTTGGGGGAGTATCGCCGGGGTTCGGGCCAGCGGAGGCGGGGGGTCGGGGTGGGGTCGGTTCGGGAGCGGTGGGGTGAGGTGTCCCTGGCTGTGGGTGAGGCTGCGGGGGTTCTTGATCGGCCGTTGGGGCGGATGGTGGAGCGGGCGTGGGTCGGGGGTCAGGCTCCAGGTTCGAGCAGGAGCTGGCCGGGCGGCGTCAGGTGTTGCAGTGTGCCTGGCAGGGGCTGGTGGAGACTCTGGCCGACAACGAGCGGTCCCGGCGGGTCCTGAGCGGCGATCGTGATCTTCCCCGGTTGCCGGTGCCGTCGGTGACGACCGGTGTGGGGCGGGGTGGGGGGTCGTGTTTTCCGCCGGGGGCGTCCACCGGGGTGGACGTCTCCGGGTTCGAGGCCCTGGCGAGGGAGTTGCTCGCGGCGGGCCCGGTCCTGTTCGAGGCGGTCGAGGCGCTGCCGGTGGAGGCGTTGTCCGGTTCGGTGCTCCTGCCTGCGGACCGCATCCCGCAGACGCAGGTGATCCTGGAGATCGGTGAGTGGGCGCGGGCGCAGGGCCGGCAGCTCGGCGGGCGGCTGGAGATGATCCGTCGGGGTGAGGGTGCGGCGGTGACGGGGTTGACGGCTCCGAACGGCCTGACCGGTCCGATGGTGCCG
>JAUPKQ010000182.1 GCA_030837345.1 Actinomycetota bacterium
CGGACCTCGAAGCCGACCCGTTGGAGGCGGACGACGCGGGCGGGGACGCCGTCCGGGTGGGGTTCGAAAAGGACCTCGATGTCGTGAGGGCGGACCCACTGGTCGCCGAGGCGGGTGACCGGTCCGAGGAAGCTCATGACGAAGTCGTTGGCGGGGTGGTCGTACAGGTCGGTGGGGGTGCCCGTCTGCTCGACGCGGCCGGCGTTGATGACGGTGATCTCGTCGGAGACCTCCAGCGCCTCCTCCTGGTCGTGGGTGACGAAGATGGTTGTCACGTTGACCTCGGCGTGGAGGTTGCGCAGCCAGTCGCGCAGTTCCTTGCGGACCTGGGCGTCGAGGGCCCCGAACGGCTCGTCGAGCAACAGGACCTCGGGCTGGACGGCGAGCGCGCGGGCGAGGGCCATGCGCTGGCGCTGGCCGCCGGACAGCTGGGAGGGCAGGCGGTCGGCGAACTGTTCGAGGTGGACGAGTTCGAGCAGTTCGTGGACGCGGGCGCGGATCTCGGCCGTGGGGCGCTTCCGGATCTCCAGGCCGAAGGCGACGTTGCGGTAGACGGACAGGTGCTTGAAGGCGGCGTAGTGCTGGAAGACGAAGCCGACGCTGCGTTTGCGGGGCGGGAGCCAGGTGGCGTCGACGTCCTCGATGCGGACGGTGCCGGTGTCGGGGAACTCCAGTCCGGCGATGATCCGCAGGAGGGTGGATTTTCCTCCGCCGCTGGGGCCGAGCAGGGCGGTGAGGCGTCCGGTGGGGACGTCGAGGTCGACGTCCGTCAGGGCGGCGAAGTCCCCGAAGTGTTTGGTGACGCCGACGACGCTGATACCCATCAGGAACGCTCCTTGCCGGGACCGGGACGGCTGCTGGGACCGGGACGGCTGCCGGGACCGCGAGGGCTGTCGGGACCGCCGGGCCGCAGCCAGGCGATGAGGACGATGAAGGCGACGGACACGACCATGAGGAGGAACGCGGCGGTGAAGGCGCTCTGCTGCGCGGCGGGTCCGAACTCCTGGTAGCTGTCGTTGACGAACAGGGTGAGGGTCTGGGACTCCCCGGCGACGCTGCCGCTGACGACGCGGACGGCGCCGAACTCGCCGAGGGAGCGGGCGAGGCTGAGGACGACTCCGTAGGCGAGGGCCCAGCGGATCGTCGGCAGGGTGATGCGTACGAAGCGTTGCCAGGCGGTGGCGCCGAGGGAGGCGGCGGCCTGGTCCTGGTCGGTCCCGGCTTCCTCCAGAACGGGGACGACCTCCCGGACGACGAGGGGCAGGGCGACGATGACGGTGGCGAGCACGATCCCGGGGGTGGCGAAGACAACGGTGACGCCGATCGCTTCGAGGTACCGGCCGAGCCATCCGGAGTTGCCGTAGACGAGGACGAGGGCGATGCCGACGACCACGGGGGAGATCGAGACCGGAAGGTCGATCACGGCGTTGAGCAGCCGGCGTCCGGGGAAGCGGTAGCGCACGAGGAGGATCGAGACGCCGACACCGAACACGGTGTTGATCAGGACGGACACGGTGGCGACGAGGACGCCGAGGCGGGCGGCTGCGTGCAGGTCGGGGTCGGCGAGGGAGGCGAGGACGAGGCTGGGGCCGCCGGCGAAGGTCCGGCGGGTCACCGTGGCGACGGGGAGAGCGACGAGAGCGAGCACATACCCCAGGGCGAGGGTCCGGAGGGTCCACCGGGCGGCGGCGCCTCCGCGGGGAGGGACGGGCCGGCCGGGGTCGATCCGGAGCTCAGCCATGGCGGGCCGCCCGACGCTGGAGGAGATCGAGGACGAGCAGGACGCCGACCGCGACGGCGAGCAGCAGCGTCGCCACGGACGCGGCGGCGGCCGCCTCGCCCTCCTCGATCCGTTTGAGGATGTAGGACGACGACACCTCGGTCCGGCCGACGAGGTTCGCGGAGATGAGGATCACCGAGCCGTACTCGCCGAGAGCCCGGGCGAACGCCAGGGCCGATCCGGCGAGGACGGCGGGGGCGATGGTCGGCAGGATGATCCGCCGGAAGATGGCGGGTCCCTCGGCGCCGAGCGAGGCGGCGGCTTCCTCGACGTCCCGATCGAGGTCCATCAGCACCGGTTGGACGGAGCGGACGACGAACGGCAATGTCACGAACAGCAGGGCGAGGAACACCCCGCGGCGGGTGCCGACCAGGTCGATCCCGAACGGGCTCGCCGGACCGTACAGGGAGATCAGGACCAGTCCGGCGACGATCGTCGGCAGGGCGAACGGAATGTCGATGATCACCTCCACCAGCCGTTTGCCGCGGAACTCGTCACGGACGAGGACCCAGGCGATCAGGGTGCCGGCGACGGCGTTGACCGCGGTGGTCAGCACGGCGGCCCCGACGGTCAGCCGGATCGTCGCCAGGGCCTCCGGGGAGGTCACCTCGGCGACGAACGAGGCGGGACCGTTCCCGAACGAGGTGACGACGACGGCCGCGACCGGCAGGCCGACGGCGAGGGACAGCCACAGCAGGCTGACGCCGAGACCGAGACCGGCCGTGGGCGTCAGCCTGCCCTGCGCGGGGTGACGCACTTGATCACCGCCGTAGCCGGGTGACGAGACCGGTGTCCTTGTCGAAGAGGGCGGCGTTCACGGTGGCCCACCCGCCGAGGTCCGCGACCGTCGTCAGGGACCGGACCGCGGGGAAGGGGGCGGCGGGGTCGTTGGCGCCCCGGACGCCGGTCACCGTCAGCGCGTTGTCGATCGACCGGAATCCCCTGGCGCCGAGGAGCCTCTGGCCGTCGGGTCCGGCGACGAAGGCGAGGAACTCCCGGGCGGCCGGCGGGGCGGTCCGCGTCACGGCGGCGGGGTTCTCGATGAGGAACGTCGCGTCCGGCACGACGTAGTCGATCTCGACCCCGGCGGCCCGCGCGGCGATCGCCTCGTTCTCGTAGGAGATCAGCGCGTCCCCGGTCCCCTTGACGAAGGCGTCGGTCGCCGTCCGCCCGCTGTCGTTCCAGCTGACGACGTTCTTGACGAAACGGGAGAGGTAGGCCGTCGCCGCGGCCTTGTCCTTCGCCGGGCCGAGGGCCTGGCTGTAGGCGGCCAGGAGGTTCCACTTGGCGGCGCCCGACGTCCCGGGGTCGGCGGTGACGATGCCGACGCCCGGCTCGACCAGGTCCGGCCAGCCCGTGATGCCCTTGGGGTTGCCCTTGCGGACGGCGATGACGACCACCGAGCGGGACACGATCCCCTGGGAGGGCCCGGCGTTCCAGGCCGGGTCGATCAGCCCGGCCTTGACGATCGTGTCGACGTCCGGGGTCATCGACAAAGCGACGACATCCGCCTTCTGGCCCGCGACGACGGCACGGGACTGGGCCCCGCTCGCCCCGAACGACCCCTTGAACGTCACTCCCTTCCCCGGAGCGGTCCGGGCGAAGGCCTTGCCGAGGTCGTCGTACGCCGACTTGATCACCGCGAAGCCGACGAGGTTGAGGTGCGCGCCGCTCCCGGCCGAGGTCCCGGAGGCCCCCGCGGACGTGTCTCCGCACGCGGTGAGCGCCGGCGCGGACACGAGGGCCGACGCGACGAGAACCGCCACGCCACGGTGCCGGGGGCAAGGGCGGAGGCACGAGCGGAAACGGGGGCACGAGCGGAAACGGGGGCGGGACGGCGACAGGAATGCCCCGAGCCGTCGTGAGGAGAACCGTCGTGAGAACCGGGACATGACGAAGAACCGGGGTGATGAGGGCATAGGTGACCGCGAGAAGGACATGGCGGGCTCCTTGGAACAGGGCTACGGAAGCTTGTCTATTGAGAAGGTCTAGATAAGATCCGTATCGATATTAACCCAACTCAACTGACATAGTCAGGAAAATGCCCTCCCGCAACAATCAGCCCACGGTCACCGAGGCGCAGGCCCCGTGCTCCGGCGAACCACCAGGGTCGGCTCGATCAGACACCGCTCCACCCCGTCCTCCCGCCCGCCGGAGGACCCGATCAGGTCGACCAACCGCGCCACCCCCTGACGACCGACCTCCGCGAAATCCTGACGGACCGTCGTCAGCGGCGGCAGGTAGTACGCGGCCTCCGGCAAATCGTCGAACCCCACCACACTGATCTCCTCCGGAACCCGCCGACGGTTCTCGGCCAACGCCCGCAGCACCCCGAGCGCCACCTGGTCGTTCGCCGTGAACACCGCCGTCACCTCCGGCAACCGCGCCAGCAGCAGTCCCGCCTCGAAACCCGCCCTCGCACTCCAGTCCCCGGTCAGCAGGGGCGGCACCTCGGCCCCCGCCTCGGCCAGCACCGACCGCCACCCCTCGATCCGCCCCTCGGCCTCGAACCAGTCCCCCGGCCCCGCGACATGCCACACCGTGCGGTGCCCCAACTCCAGCAGATGCCGCACCGCCGCCCGCGCCCCACTGACCTGATCCACCCCGACCACACTCGGAATCCCCTCGGCCGCCCCCTCCAGCGACACCAACGGCACCTCACTGGCCAGGACGTCGAGCTCCTCCTGAGCGATCCGCACCGGAGCGATCACGATCACCCCGTCGACCCCCTGCCGCACCAGCCGCGTCACCGCCTGACGCAGCTCCACCGCCGACACCTCCCGGACACCGACCACGCTCACCGCGTACCCCACCTGCGCGGCAGCCCCCTCCACCCCGTACAGGGCGGACGCCGGGCCGTACAGCTGCCCGCTCAACGTCGCCACCCCGATCACCTGCGACCGGCCCGTCACCAACGCCCGCGCCGCCGTGTTCGGCCGGTACCCCAGCGTCTCCATCGCCGCCAGCACCTTCGTCCGGGTGTGCGGCCTCACGTTCGGGCTCTCATTGAGCACCCGCGACACCGTCTGGTGGGACACCCCCGCCAACCGGGCCACGTCCTTCATCCCCGGAGCCGACCGAGCGCTCGCGGCAGGGTGGCCGCCGACCGCGACGCCGTCCGTCATGATTCCGCCTCTGATTCCGTCTCGCGCATACCGTCACACGGTTCGTGTCACGGTCGGTGAACGACTCACCGCCTCATAGTGTGACGGTCCGCCCGGAGACGCCGCCGGATCGGGTCGGCCCGATCCGGGCCGGCCCGACCGGTCCCGTGGTGAGGACACCGGCCGGGCCGACCCCGGATCGGCGGAGCCGATCAGCCGAGCAGCGTCCAGGCCGCCCGGTTCCACAGCAGTTCCTGCTTGAGACGGCGAGGGCTACTCTCCGCGTCGATCGTCACCAGCTCCACCCCGACCATCTCGGCGAGGATCTCGACGTGCTCGACGGTGAGGGCCGTCGTCAGGGCCGTGTGGTGCGGGCCTCCGGCGAGCAGCCAGCACTCGGCGGCGGTGGCGAGGTTCGGCGCGGGGGCCCAGGTCGCGTGGGCGACGGGCAGGACCTCCAGCGGCTCCAGCGGCTCGACGACGTCGATGACGTTCGCGACGAGGCGCATCCGGTCACCGATGTCGATCAGTCCCGCGACCAGGCCCGGACCGGGGTCGGCGGTGAAGACCAGACGCACCGGGTCGGCTTTGCCCCCGATCGACAGCGGGTGGATCTCGCAGCGGGGGACGGCGCCGCTCAGGCTGGGGCACACCTCCAGCATGTGCGCCCCGAGGATGAGCGGGCCGAACGGGTCCAGGTGATAGGTGTAGTCCTCCATGAACGAGGTGGCCCCCGGCAGGCCCTCACCCATCGCCTTGAAGACCCGGACCAGGCAGGCGGTCTTCCAGTCCCCCTCGCCACCGAACCCGAACCCGTCGGCCATCAGGCGCTGGACGGCGATGCCCGGCAGCTGGGCGAGGGTGCCGAGGTCCTCGAAACTGTCGGTGAAGGCGTCGAACCCTCCCGCCTCCAGGAATCCCCGAAGCCCGAGCTCGATGCGGGCGGCCTCTCGCAGAGACCCCCGCTTCTCCCCTCCTGCTCGCAGCTCGGGAACCATCCCGTAGGTGTCGTCGTACTCACCCACCAGCACGTCGACGTCCGCGTCGGTCACCTCGCCCACCGCGTCCACCAGCTCGTTCACCGGGTAGGTGTTGACCGACACCCCCCAGCGGATCTGGGCCTCGACCTTGTCCCCCTCGGTGACGGCGACGTCCCGCATGTTGTCGCCGAACCGGGCCAGTTTCAGATGCGCGCCGGTGTGACGGCCGATCGCGGCCCGCGCCCAGACCCCGACCCGACGGTGGGTCTCCGGATCCTGCCAGTGCCCGACGACCGTGGAACGGCGCAGGCCGAGCCTGGTCTCCAGGTACCCGAACTCCCGGTCGCCGTGGGCCGACTGGTTCAGGTTCATGAAGTCCATGTCGATCGTGGCCCAGGGCAGGTCACGGTGGAACTGCGTGTGCAGGTGCAGCAACGGCTTCTGCAAAGCGTTCAGTCCGGCGATCCACATCTTCGCGGGACTAAACGTATGCATCCAGGCAATGACCCCGAGACAGGTGTCATCCCCGTTCGCGTCCAGCATCACCCGGCGGATCGAGTCCGCCTCGGTCTGAACGGGTCTCACCTCGATGTCCACCGGAACGGCCAGGGAGGCACCCAGCTCCGCCGCGATGCGCGCGGCGTGCTCAGCAACCTGCCCCACCGCCTCGGGACCGTAGAGGTGCTGGCTTCCGGTGACGAACCAGATCTTCAGCGAACCAAGCGAGTGCGACGTCACGACCGATCCCTTCCGACGGAACCGCTGAACCTCTCCCACGGCAGTTCGACTACTTCCTGAGAGCGTTCACATTCGTGCGTCATGCTAGCCCTACCCACCCCGCTTGCTGTAGCCATGCCACATAACAGCATGGAAACGCCCTCAGCACGAACATCCCTTGACACCACGATTGTTTACGTTAACACTAGCCACGGGCGACGGGAGGAGGCCCATCTCGTCGCCCATCTCACCCCTCCCACCCGAAGGGCGGAACGGCGCATGGCGGACCACGGCACCCACCCCGCACACCTCCCCGTCGACCCCACCCGATCCATCGTGATCGGCGTCGACTACGGGACCCGCTCCGGCAGAGCGGTCGCCGTCCGGGTGTCCGACGGCACCGTCCTCGGCAGCGCCGTCCATCCCTACCCCCACGACGTGATCACCCGGCACCTCCCCGACGGCACCTCCCTGCCCCCAGAGACCGCCCTGCAGTCCCCCGCGGACTGGCGCGAGGTCCTCACCGTCACCATCCCCGCCGCGCTCGCCGAGGCGGGGGCCGACCCGGCGGACGTCGTCGGGATCGCCACGGACTTCACCGCCAGCACGGTGTTGCCGGTCCTGGCGGACTCCACCCCGCTGTGCGAACTGCCGGGGCTCGCCGGACGCCTGCACGCCTGGCCGAAGCTGTGGAAACACCACTCGGCCCAGTCCCAGGCCGACCGGATCACCGCCCTCGCGGAACGCCGCGGAGAGACCTGGCTGCCCCGGTACGGAGGGAAGATCTCCAGTGAGTGGCAGTTCGCGAAGGCCCTCCAGGTCCTGGAGGAGGACGAGGAGATCTACGACCGCGCCGACCGCTGGATCGAGGCGGCGGACTGGATCGTCTGGCAGCTGACCGGCACCGAGACCCGCAACACGTGCACCGCCGGGTACAAGGGCATCTACCAGGACGGCCACTACCCCTCGGAGGAGTTCCTCGCCGAACTCAATCCGCGCTTCGCCTCCTTCGTGGGGGACAAACTGGAGCATCCGCTCTCCCCGCTCGGGGGCCTGGCCGGACGCCTTACCGCCGCCGGTGCCGCCCTCACCGGGCTGCCCGAGGGGATCGCCGTCGCCGTCGGCAACGTCGACGCCCACGTGACGGCCGCGGCCGCCGACGCCGTCGCACCCGGCCGCCTGCTCGCCGTCATGGGCACCTCGACCTGCCACGTGATGAGCTCACCCGTCCTGCGCGAGGTACCCGGAATGTGCGGGGTCGTCGCCGACGGGATCGTCCCCGGGCTGCTCGGCTACGAGGCAGGGCAGTCGGCGGTGGGCGACATCTTCGGCTGGTACGTCGACCAGCAGGTACCGCCCGAGGTGCACCGGGAGGCCGCGGAGATCGAGGGCAGCGTCCACGACGTCCTCAGCGCCCGCGCCGCACAGCAGGAGGTCGGCGAACACGGTCTCCTCGTCCTCGACTGGCACGGCGGCAACCGGTCCGTCCTCGTCGACCACGACCTGTCCGGAGTGGTCGTCGGCCTCACCCTCGCCACCCGTCCCGAGGACATCTACCGCGCCCTCGTCGAGGCGACCGCCTTCGGGGCCCGCACGATCGTCGAGGGCTTCGTCACGGCCGGCGTCCCCGTGACGGAGGTGATCGTCTCCGGTGGCCTCGTCCACAACCCGTTCCTGATGCAGGTGTACGCCGACGTCCTCGACCGGCCCCTCAGCATCGCCGGCCCCGCCCAGGGCCCCGCCGTCGGAGCCGCGATCCACGCCGCCGTCGCCGCCGGCGCCTACCCGGACATCCACGCCGCCGCCGCCGCGATGGGCCGCAGAACACCCGCCGCCTTCCGGCCCGACCCCGCCCGGGCCGCGGCCTACGACGCCCTGTTCGCCGAGTACGTCGCCCTGCACGACCACTTCGGACGCGGCGGCACCGACGTGCTCCACCGGCTGCGCGCGATCCGCCAGAACGCCCGGACCGCCAGGGCGGCCCGCGACACGGCCCCGGCCACCACGACCCACGAGGAGACTCCCCGGTGACCCCACGACCCACGACCACCCCGGACCACCTCCGCGACGCGGTCCCCGGCCACCTCCGCGACGCCGTCGCAGCGGCCCGCCAGGACGTCACCACCCTGCACGGCGAACTCCTGCGCTGGGGACTCGTCGCCTGGACCGCCGGCAACGTCAGCGCCCGGGTCCGCGACCCACGCGGGGAGGGCGACCTCGCCGTCATCAAACCCAGCGGCCTCGCCTACGACGACCTCACCCCCGACAGCATGGTCGTCCTGGACCTCGACGGGAACGTCCTCGAAGGAACCCTCTCGCCCTCCAGCGACACAGGCTCCCACCTGTACGTCTACCGGAACCTGCCCGACGTCGGCGGAGTCGTCCACACCCACAGCCCCTACGCCACCGCCTGGGCCGCCCGCCGCGAACCCGTCCCCTGCGTCCTCACCGCCATCGCCGACGAGTTCGGCGGCGAGATCCCCGTAGGGCCCTTCGCCCTCATCGGCAACGAATCCATCGGCGCCGGCATCGTCGACACCCTCACCGGACACCGCTCTCCCGCCGTCCTCATGGCCTCCCACGGCGTCTTCACCATCGGCGCCACCGCGAAAGCCGCCGTCAAGGCCGCCGTGATGTGCGAGGACGCCGCCCGCGCCGTCCACCTCGCCCGCCAGCTCGGACCCGTCGAGCCTCTCCGGGACGAGGACATCGACATCCTCTACACCCGCTACCAGAACGTGTACGGTCAGCACTAGGACCGCGACCCTCCGTACACCCTCCAGCAGGCGCCGCCCCCCGCGAGAAGTTACTCTCCGGGCAAGGTCACCTCGACACGGTCAGAGGGGACCGGGTA
>JAUPKQ010000183.1 GCA_030837345.1 Actinomycetota bacterium
GCCGGGACGACGTCTCCCTCCCGGATCCCGGCCCGCACCCGCACCCCGGAGTCGCTCGGCAGCGACAGCAGGGCGACGCGGCCGGGGGCGTCGGTGAAGTCCTTCCCGGCGTCCCGGGCGAACAGCTGGACCTCGACGACGTGACCGTCGGGTTCCGGGGCCGGGCCCACCAGGGGCGCCCCCGCGGCCAGGAGGAGACGCGAGATCACCGGATCGATCCCGGTGATCTCCTCGGTGAGGGCCCGGTCGGCCCGTGGCCGGGTGTCGACGCCGGTCAGGAAGAACTCGCCGGCGGCGGTGACGAGGAACCGCACGGTTCCGGCTCCGCGGTACCCCACGGCGGTGGTGAGGCGGACGGCGGCGTCCCGGATCGCCGCGAGGACCTCCGCCGGCGCCCCCGGGCACCCCGACGTGGTGACGACCGGGCGTCCCTTCCGCCGGACGGTGACGTCGTACGTCGCGAGGGGCCAGACGGTCCCCGCGTCGTCCGCGACGACCTCGACCTCCACGTGGCGTCCCGGGCCGGGGTGGTTCCCGGACACGCCGTCCGGCGCCTGCGGCCGGACGGGTACCCCGGCCTCGGTGGCGAGGCGCCGCAGCGTCGGCGGGTCCTCGACCAGGTGGATCGTGGACGACGAGGGTCCGACGACGGTCAGCCCGGCCTTCTCGCAGCGAGCGGTGAGGTCCTGCACGTCGTCGATCAGGTCACGTCCGATCCAGACCGTGTCGACGCCGCGCCCGGCCAGCAGTTCGACGACGTGGTCGTGCGCCGTCTGGCGTACCCGGACCCGTCCCCCCGGGTCCACGGCCAGCAGGTCCTCCCCGAGGGCGAGCGTGTCGTCCGCCTCCCGGCCGTACCAGGCCCTGCCCGCGGGTTCCGGGTGCAGCACGAGCGTGCCGACCGGAGGGATGACGTCGTTCCGGACGGCGTCGGCGACCGCGAGCAGCACGCGGACGGCGGACTCGCCGCCGTCGAGGACTGCCAGCCGGCGGATCTCCCGCACCCGGCCTGATGCCGGAATCCACGTCTGGACGTCTTTCATTTCTACTTCTTCCCCCATCTTCACCGAGCCGCTTCGTCCCACCGCATCGCCGGACCGGCGCTCTGGGCGCGGGAACGACGACGTGCACCGGGGACGACGGCGGTACCCCGGTGATGTCCAGGAACCTTAGGAGGAGGTACCTGAACGCAAACCGGGACCAATGGGCTTCTGTGGGTTATCCGCCGGTCGGTGTTCTGGTAACCGGTGAAGGTTTCGTGTGGTATATCGGCGACCGCTGGAATCCAACAGTTGTGCATTCCCTCCCGAAGTCGTGGCCGGATATTGTGCTTTCCCGCCCCGCCCCTGCTTCCTGTGCGTAGTCATCGGTGTCCAGAAGGTGTCCGGTGCCTGCCGGTCCGCGGTGAGGTCGCCGGTTTCCCGTCGCGGGACTAGCGTCGCTGTCACGAACCTTCGGGGTACCCGCTGGTCCCTCCCCCCTGAGTCAGGAGGTCTTCATGATTGTCCTCGGCCTCATTTCGCTGCTGCTCGGATACCTCCTCCACGTTTCCGTGCTGACGACCCTCGGCATGGTCCTCCTCGTCGTCGGCGCGGTCCTCTACCTCCTCGGTGCCGTCGGGCACCCGGTCGCCGGCCGGAAGCACTACTTCTGACGCTCCGGCCTCCCTCGCTCAGATCAGGAGGAGGTCCCGGCCGTCGTCCGGCTCCGGCCCGGTGCCCTCGACGGTGGCGAAGGCCCGGCGCAGGCGTTCGACCCCCTCGGCGAGGACCTCGGGAGGGTCGACGCACGCCAGGCGCAGGTGGTCGGTGAGCACCGCGTGCGGTGAGAACGCCGGGCCGGGCGTCACCAGCACCCCCGCCGAGGCCGCGGCCCGGGCGAGGACCCGCGCGTCGAGCGGGACCCGGACCCAGCGCCACGCCCCGGCGTCCGGCTCGGTGGTGTCCCATCCGGGGGACCGGTCGGCGAGGGCCGCCGTCAGGGCGGCCTGACCCGCCGCGACGTCGGCCCGGACCAGCGCGCCGAGGCGGGGCAGGTGGGGTACCAGGCGGGTGGCGAGCAGTTGCGCCACCGCCGATCCCGCGAGGTCGCCGCTGATCCTCGCCGAGAGCAGATCCCGCATCAGCCCCGGCGGGGCGACCACCCACCCCACCCGGACGCCGCTCCAGGCGATCTTCGACATCGACCCGACGACGACGGCGGATCCCCGGGGCAGCCGCGCCGTCAGCGGGGCGGGTGTCAGTGAGGGGTCCGCGAGCGGGGCGGCCGTCCGGTCCTCGAGCAGGACGGCGGTCGAGCCGCTCAGGGCGTCCGCGAGGGCGTCGAGGCGCGGTGACGGGATGACGACCCCGGTCGGGTTGTTCCCGACGGGGATCAGGTAGACGAGGGCGGGCCGGGTGCGGGCGAGCAGCTCCGCGAGCGCGGCCGGGTCGGGTCCGTGCCTGTCGCACGGGACCGGGACCACCCGGAGTCCCTGCCGCCGGAACGCCTCCAGCGCGCCCGGGTAGGTCGCCTCCTCGACGAGGACGGTCGCGCCGGGCGGGCAGGTGACGGCTGCGGTGAGCACGATGCCCTGCTGGGCCCCCGTGGTGATCATCATGTGATCGGGCCGGGCGTGGTGCCCGAGGACCGAGAGGTACCCGGCGAGCGATTCCCGCAGCTCGGCGAGCCCTTGGGGGTGGTAGCCGGTGCCGTGGGCGCCGTCGGTGAGCCAGTCCGGCCCGAGCTGTTCCAGGACGGCCCGGGTGTGCCCGTCGCAGCGGGTCTCCGCGAGCGACAGATCGATCACGCCGTCCCGGGGCCTGCCGAGGGCGGAGAACGCGCTGCTCCCGGGATCCGCGGGCGACCCGGCGGGGATCCTCGCCGGGACGGCTCCCGGGTGGGCGGTCCCCGGCCGTCCGCCGGCCAGGCGCACGGTCCCCGGTCGTCCGCCGGTCGCCCGGTCACCTCCCGTCCGTCCGTCCGGGGGACGTCGCGGCTCGCGGACGCGGCTGCCCGATCCCTGCCGGCTCTCGATCCGTCCCGCCTCCCGGGCGAACCGGTACCCCGCCGTCGCCGTCGAGCGGGAGACGCCGAGCAGGACGGCGAGGGCGCGTTCGGTCGGCAGACGGACGCCCGCGGGCAGGGCGCCCTCGTCGACGAGGACGACGAGGCGCCGTCCGAGGCGTTCTCCGAGAGGGAGGGCGCGCGGTCCCTGGCGTTCCCCCTCGGAGGGGACCTCGGTCCGCCAGGGGCCGAGCATATGGGTGAGGGAAGCCTCATCGATCACTGACACAAGCCAATTAGACCTTGATTGGCCCGTGTCGGTCCAGATTGGGTTTTGGCATGCCTGTCACCCTCCTTCCCGGACCCTTCCTGGACTTCCCCCTCAATCCCCTGGTCGGACGCCTGGAGTCGTCGGCGATCCGCGACATGCTCGCGGTCGCCGGGCGACCGGGGATGCTCTCGCTGGCAGGTGGCCTGCCAGCCGGGGACCTGTTCCCCGTGGACCGGCTCGCGCGCGTCGTCGCCGGCCTGCTCGCGACGGACCCCGGCCTCGCCCTCCAGTACGGCCCGACCGAGGGGCACGAACCCCTGCGCGCGTGGATCGCCGCGTACGAGTCGCTCCGGTGCGGGCGCGAGGTCGCCCTCGACCAGGTCCTCGTGACGGCGGGCAGCCAGCAGGCGCTCGACCTCGTCGCGCGGACGCTCTGCTCGCCGGGCGACACGATCGTCGTCGAGGAGCCCGGATACCTCGGGGCCCTCCAGGTGCTCCGGGCGGCGGGGATCCGCCTCGTCCCGGTGCCGGTCGACGCCGACGGCCTGGACGTCGAGAATCTCGCCGTGCGGCTGGCGGCGGGCCTGCGCCCGGTCGCGGTCCACACGGTGACGTCCTTCCAGAACCCGAGCGGGACGACGCTTCGCGAACCACGGCGACGGATGCTCGCGGCGCTCGCCGACCGGTACGGCTTCGTCGTCGTCGAGGACGACCCGTACGCGGAACTGTGCTTCGACGGCCGCCCCCGCCCCCCGGTCAGGTCCTTCGGCGACCGGGTGGTGACCCTGGGGTCGTTCTCGAAGACGGTCGCCCCCGGCCTGCGGGTGGGATGGGCGGTGCTGCCACAGCCCCTGGTGACGCCCGTCGTCCGGCTGAAGCAGGCGGCCGACCTCCACACGAGCGCCCTCGGCCAGGCGGCGATCTCCGGGCTCGTCGCGGATCGTCGCTGGTGGCGCGGCCATCTGGACACCGTCCGGGCGGGGTACTCCCGGCGGGCGACGGCGCTCGCCGACGCGCTGGGCGACGTCTTCGGCGCGAGACTGACGCTGAATTCACCCAGTGGGGGGATGTTCCTGTGGGGCCGTTTCACCGACGGTACCTCGACGGCTGAATTGTTGCCCCGAGCCCTGGATCGTGGGGTGATCTTCGTTCCGGGTGTCGAGTTCCACACCGGTCCGGGAGGGGAGGGCACCCTCCGGCTGGCGTACGCGACGAACACGCCGGACGGTCTCGCCGAGGCTGCCCGGCGCCTTCGCGACGCGCACGCCGGCCTGCGGGGGTGACGTAGAAGGAGAGACCGATCGATGGCTGCGTTCCTCTACCGCGTCGGTGGCTTCAGCCGCCGTCACCACTGGCTGGTGATCGTCAGCTGGTTACTGCTGCTCGCCCTGGTCACGGCGGCGGCCGCCGCCTTCCGGGAGCCGATGACCAGCCAGTTCAGGATCCCCGGGGCGGGCTTCCAGACGGTGATGGACACGCTGAAGGCCGAGATCCCCTCGGCCTCGGGTGACACCGGGACGATCCTGGTCACGTCGCCCTCCGCGCCCTTCACCACGCGGCAGAAGGCGGCCGTCTCCGCGGCCGTGACGACGTGGCAGAAGGTCGAGGGGGTCGCGGAGATCGGGGACCCCTTCGTCCTGCAGGGCCAGCTCGACGTGGCGGCGGGGCAGCTCGCCGCCGGGCGGGCCCAGGCCGAGGCCGGTAAGGCCCAGCTGGCCGCCGGGCGGTCCAAGCTCGACGCGGCGGCGGCGCTCGGCCTGCACGGGCCGGCGCTCGACGCCCAGAAGGCCGAACTGGCGAAGGCCGAGGCGACGCTCGCGGCCGGTGAGCGGGAGCTCACGGTGAACGAGCGGCGGGCCGCCCTGGTCAAGGGCATCCGGCTGGTGTCGTCCGACGGCCGGGCGGCGCTCGTCCAGCTACGGTTCGACGGTCTCGCGCAGTCGCTGAGCAGCGACGAGCGGGAGGAGATCCTCCGCGTCGGGAGCGAGCTGGAGAGGTCCGGGGTCACCGTCGACGTCGACAGCACGATCGTCGGGGACATCGACTCGATCATCGGCCCCAAGGAGAGCGTCGGTGTGCTGATCGCGGCCCTCGTGCTCTTCATCCTTCTCGGCACGCTGGTCGCCGTCGGCCTTCCCCTGGCGACCGCCCTCCTGGGCGTCGCGGCCGGTGTCGGCGGGACGATCGCCCTGTCCGGCGTCGTCGAGATGAACTCGGTCACCCCGGCCCTCGGCCTGATGATCGGCCTCGCGGTCGGGATCGACTACTCCCTCTTCATCATCAACCGGCACCGGACCCAGCTGCTGACGGGCCTTCCGGCCGAGGAGTCGATCCCCCGGGCGAACGGGACCTCCGGCAACGCCGTCGTGTTCGCCGGCCTCACCGTCGTCATCGCGCTGGCCGCCCTCGGCGTCACCGGTATCCCCTTCCTCGGCGTGATGGGACGGAGCGCCGCCGCGACCGTCGCGATCGCCGTCCTCGTGGCGGTCACCTTGACCCCGGCGCTTCTCTCCCTCGCCGGGCACCGCGTGATCCGGGCGAGGACGTGGGAGGCGAACGGCTTCACCGCGACCGGCGTCCCGATCGAGGACGCCTCCCACTTCGTCGACCCCGACGAGACCGGCGCCGGACCCGTGCGCCTGCGTCACGGGTGGGGTGAACTCGTCACGACCCACCCGTGGGCGGCGACGCTGCTCGGCCTCGTCGTGCTCGGCGTCTGCGCGATCCCCGCCGGCGACCTTCGCCTCGGCCTGCCCGACGGCAGCTCCGAACCGGCCGGCTCGACCGCCTACCGGGCTTACACCCTGACCGCGAAGTACTTCGGGGCGGGGGAGAACGGCCCGCTCGTCGCCGTGGCGACCCTGCCGCCCGGCCTCGACGGGACCACCGCCGTGGAGAAGTCCCTCGACGTCGCCGAGAAGCTCGCCCGGGTGGAGGGCGTCGTCAAGGTCGTCCCGATCGGGGTGAGCAAGGACAACGACGTCGCCGCCTTCCAGATCGTCCCGGAGGACGGCCCGAGCGAGCAGGCGACCGTCGACCTCGTGAGCGCTCTGCGCGACACCGTCGCCGGCGTGCGGGCGGCCACCGGTGCCGAGGTCGGCCTGACCGGCCAGACCGTCGCGAACATCGACGTGTCGGAGAAGCTCTCGGACGCGATGGTGTCCTACCTGGCGATCGTCGTCGGGCTCTCGCTGGTGATCCTCGTGATGGTGTTCCGCTCGCTCATCGTGCCGCTCGTGGCGACCGGGGGCTTCCTCCTCTCGGTCGCCGCCGCGTTCGGGGGCGTCGTCGCGGTCTACCAGTGGGGTTGGCTCGGTGGGTTCTTCGGCGTCGAGAACCCGTCCGCCGTCTTGTCCTTCCTGCCCACCCTGCTGATCGGTGTGCTCTTCGGGCTCGCGATGGACTACCAGATGTTCCTCGTCTCGGGGATGCGCGAGGCCTACGTGCACGGGCAGGACGCCCGCAAGGCCGTCCTCACCGGGTTCCACCACGGTCGGCACGTGGTGACCGCCGCCGCCCTGATCATGATCTCGGTGTTCGCCGGCTTCGTGTTCGCCGAGCTGACGATGATCCGTCCGATCGGTTTCGCCCTGGCCTTCGGCGTGCTCGTGGACGCCTTCGTCGTCCGGATGACGCTCACCCCCGCCGTGATGCATCTGCTCGGTGACCGGGCCTGGTGGCTTCCGGGCTGGCTCGACCGGATCGTCCCGGACGTCGATGTCGAAGGTGCGAAACTCGTCAGCCGGCAGGAGTTCGCGGGGCCCGGGGAGCGGCAGGAGCGCCCCACGCCCGCCGCCTGAGCGGGGGTCACACGCCGCGGACCGTCACATGTCGTCGTCGGGGTGCGGCTCCTGCGGGATCACCGTGAGGTCGTACGGGGTGCGCTGGTAGACGCAGTGGTTCAGCCAGTTGGCGTAGAGGAGATAGCCGTGGGAGCGCCAGGTGACGGCGGGGTCCCCGGCCGGGTCGTCGTCCGGGAAGTACCCGCGCGGCACCCGGATCGGCAGGCCGCGTGACACGTCGCGCTCGTACTCGGCCCGGAGCGTCTCCCGGTCGTACTCGGGATGGCCGGTGACGAACACCTGCCGGCCGTCCGTGCTGGAGACGAGATAGACGCCCGCCTCGTCGGAAACGGCGAGCACCTCAAGGCCGGGGGCCGCCTGGATGTCCTCCGCGCGGATTTCCGTGTGACGGGAGTGCGGGGCGGGGAAAACGTCGTCGAAACCGCTGAGGATCTGGGCCCGGGGATTGAGGACGCGGTGTTCGAACACCCCGAACATCTTGTTCTCCAGGGGGAATTTCTTCACCCCGTAGTGGTGGTAGAGCGCGGCCTGCGCCCCCCAGCAGACATACAGCGTCGAGAAGGCGTGGGTGATGCTCCAGTCCATCAGCTCGCAGAGTTCCGGCCAGTAGTCGACATCCTCGAAGGGGAGCAGTTCGACAGGGGCTCCCGTGACGATCAGGCCGTCGAACTTCGACCCGCGAATCTGGTCGAACGTCGCGTAGAAGGCCTCAAGGTGTTCGGGCGGGGTGTTGCGCGACTCGTGCGAGCCCATGTGCAGGAGCGTGACCTGGACCTGGAGCGGACTGTTCCCGAGCAGCCGCAGCAGCTGGGTCTCGGTGTCGACCTTCGTCGGCATCAGGTTGGCGATGACGATCCGCAGCGGGCGGATGTCCTGGTGGCCCGCCCGGGTCTCGGACATCACGAACACGTTTTCGGACTCGAGGATCTTGCGGGCGGGAAGGGTTCGAGGAATGTTGACGGGCACAGCTACTCCCTTGCGCGGCTCGCTCGTGCGAGGCACCATTCTCGCCCAGGATCTCGCCCGGGCACGCGCCCGGGTCAGTCCAGGGCCCCCGCCAGCAGTTCGGCGAGGTGGACGCCGTCCCGCCCGGCGAGCTGCCCGGCCTGGGTCCGGCACGAGAACCCGTCCGCGAGGAACACCGTCGCGTCGTCCGCCGCCCGCAGCGCGGGCAGCAGGGCGTTCTCGGCGACGGCGACGGAGACCTCGTAGTGGCCGTGCTCCATCCCGAAGTTCCCGGCGAGACCGCAGCACCCGGCGAGGACCTCCAGCTCCGCCCCCGCCGACCGCAGCAGCTCGGCGTCCGCGGAGAATCCCATCACCGCGTGCTGGTGACAGTGCGGCTGAGCGATGATCTTCACGCCGTCCAGGGAGGGCGGGGTCCACCGCGAACCGTCCGGGCGGGGCTCGGCGAGCAGCTCCGCCAGCGTGCGCACCCGCGCGGCGAGCCCCGGAGCCCGCGCGTCGTCCGGCAGAAGGTCGAGGATGTCGTGGCGCAGGACGGCGGTGCAGGAGGGCTCCAGGCCGACGACCGGCAGCCCGGCCTCGACGAACGGCGTCAGGACGTCGAGGGTCTGCCGCAGGCGCCGCCGCGCGGCGTCGAGCTGGCCCGTCGAGATCCAGGTCAGCCCGCAGCAGGCGCGGGACGAGGGGACGAACACCCGGTACCCGGCGGCGTCGAGGACCTTGAGCATCGCCCGGCCGACCGCCGGGCTGAAGGCGTCGCTGAACGAGTCGGCCCACAGGACGACGCCCGGGCGCTCCTCGCCGGGGGCCGACGGGTCCCGTGCGGGGCGGGACGTCGTCCGCGGGGCGACCCAGCGGTGGAACGGCTCGGCGGCGAACCTCGGGACGGTCCGGCGCGGGTCCATGCCGCCCGCGCGCAGGACGAGGCGCTGGACGGCGCGCGGCCGCAGCAAGGCGTTGACGAGCGTCGGCGCGAGCGACGCGAGGCGCGCCCACTGCGGCAGGCGCCCCAGGGAGTAGTGGGTCATCGGGCGCAGGCGGAACCGGTACGCGTGGTGCAAGACCTCCGCCTTGTAGGAGGCCATGTCGACGCCGGCCGGGCAGTCGGTGCCGCACGCCTTGCACGACAGGCACAGGTCGAGGGCGTCGAGGACCTCGGGCGAGGAGAACCCGCCGGACACGAGCGAGCCGTTCGCCATCTCCTGGAGGACCCTCGCCCGGCCCCGGGTCGAGTCCTTCTCGTCGCGGGTGGCGAGGTACGACGGGCACATGAACCCGCCAGCGGCGGTCAGGTCGGCGCGGCACTTGCCGACGCCGACGCACCGGTGGACGGCCCGGGTCAGGTCGCCGTCGTCGCCGCGGAACGCCAGGCCGCCGGGCCGCCGGGCCGCCGTCAACGGCGAGGCCGCCGGGCGCCGGAGGTCGCCGTCGAGCGGCGCGGGGCGGACGACGACACCGGGGTTGAGGACGTCCCTCGGGTCGAACAGCGCCTTGAACTGCTCGAAGGCCGCGATCGCGGCGGGGGAGTACATCGCCGGGAGCAGCTCGCTGCGGGCCCGGCCGTCGCCGTGCTCCCCGGACAGGGACCCCCCGTGGGACGCGACGAGCTCGGCCGCGGCGACGAGGAACGGCCGCATCCGCCGCGGGCGGTCCTCCAGGGGCAGGTCGAGGCGCACGTGGACGCAGCCGTCGCCGAAGTGGCCGTAGGCGAGCCCGTCGATGTCGTGGTCCCGCATCAGCCGCTCGAAGTCCCGCAGGTAGGCGCCGAGGTGCTCGGGCGGGACCGCGGCGTCCTCCCAGCCGGGCCACGCCTGGGCGCCGGAGGCCGTGCGCCCCGCCAGCCCGGCGCCGTCCTCGCGGATCCGCCACAGCGCCGTCGCCTCGGGACCCGCCGGGACGACCCGGACGTCGGTGGTCCCGGCGTCGGCGGCCAGGCGGCGGGCGGCCTCGTGGGCCTCCTCGGAGGTGGCGCCCCCGGTCTCGACGAGCAGCCAGCCGCCGCCCCGGGGCAGCTCGGGTACCCGCGCGTCCCCCTTGTGACGGCGGATCACGTCGACGAGACGGGCGTCGACGCCCTCGACGGCGAGGGGGAAGTGGGTGAGCAGGGCGGGTACGGCGTCCGCCGCGGTCGCCATGTCGGGGTAGCCGAGGACGGCGAGGGCCGTCGCCGGAGAGGTCTCGACGAGCTTGACCGTCGCGCCGAGGACGAGGGCGCAGGTGCCCTCGGTGCCGACGAGCGCCTTGGCGAGGTCCCCGCCGCGCTCGGGCAGGAGGTGCTCCAGCGAGTACCCGGAGACCTGCCGCTCGAAGCGGCCGAACTCGGTGCGGATCGTCGCCAGGTGGGTGTGCAGGAACTCGGCGAGACCCGGGACGCTGGTGACCCCGTGACCGGCCGACTCCGTCGAGGCGGTGAACCGGCGTCCCGTGCCGTCGACGACGTCGAGCTCCAGCACGTTGTCGGCCGTGCGCCCGTACGCCACCGCGTGGGGGCCGCACGCGTTGTTGCCGATCATCCCGCCGAGGGTGCAGCGCGCGTGGGTCGACGGGTCCGGGCCGAACCGCAGGCCGTGCCCGCGGGCCGCCACCTGGAGCGTGTCGAGGATGGTCCCGGGCTGGACGACGGCCGTCCGCGCCTCCGGGTCGAGGCTCGTCACCTCGCCGAGGTGGCGGCTCGTGTCGAGGACGATGCCCGGTCCGACCGCGTTGCCGGCCACCGACGTCCCGCCGCCCCGGAGCGTGAGCGGAACGCCCAGCTCACGGCCGATCTCGGCCGCCGCGAGGATGTCGTCGACCGCTCTCGGGAAGGCGACGACCGCCGGCACCACCCGGTAGTTCGAGGCGTCCGTCGAGTACTCGGCCCGTCGCCGGACGGAGGCGTCCACCGGCCCGGCGAGGGCGGCCCGGAGCCGGGCGACGAGTTCGTCCGTGCCGGGGGCGCCCTGGCCGGTCGTTCCGCTCGGTTCGTTGGTGACGGCGGTCACGGAGGGCCTTCCGGTCGGTGACGGGGTCTGGTCCAGGCGGACTCCGGTCCAGTATCCGCGCCCTCCGGGCCGTGCCACCGACCGGGCCTCGCGCAGGCCTCACCGGCTCCGTCGGCGGCCCGTCGGCGTTCCGGGAGAGCCCGTGAACGTGAGGACGTCGTCCGCGGCCTCGCCCTCGACGACGTCCCGGGCCGCGTCGGTCAGCCGTTGCCGACGGGTGCGGGCGTACCGCCGGAGACGGTCGAACGCCACCTGGACGTCGACGCCGCCGCGTTCGGCGAGCACGCCCTTCGCCTGCTCCAGGACGATCCTGCTCCGCAGGGCCATCGCCAGCTGTTCCCCGGCGAGCCGCTCGCCGTCCAGGTGACGCTGCTGGAGCAGACCGGCGGCGCTCACCCCGCCGAGGGCGTCCGCCCAGGCCAGGTGGGCGGCGGTCAGCGGCCGTCCCCCGGTCGCGAGGAGCACGAGGCCGCCGACGGTGAGGTCCCTGGCCCGCAGCGGCACCGCCCGGAGGAGGGCCCATCCCTGGGCGCGGGCCGCCGCCGCCCAGATCGTGAAGGGCGACGGGGCCTCTCCGTCACCACCGGTGGGCGGTCCGGCGACGAGCGGGATCGTCACGGCCTCTCCGGACCGCGCGCACTCAAGGCCCGGGCCCGCCCCGCCGTCCCGTGCGAGCCGCCTCTCGAGCGCCGTCAGGTGGGTGCAGCCGGGGTCCGACCCGGCGGTCGCCGCGATCCCGCCGTCGTCGTTCGTGAACACGACCTCCGTCCCGGCGCCGCCGCAGGCCCGCGACACGGCCGTGGCGAGCCGTCGCGCCCGTTCCTCGGCGGGCAGCGGCCCGGCCAGCTCGATCAGCGCGTCGCTCAGCGCTGCCGAAATGCCGGGCTCGGAGATCATGGCCGTCCAAAGTGAGTAGAGTGCACCAATAAGTGAGTGATCTACTGTGCCATCGATTCGGCCGAGGATCATCTCGGTCCGGCCTGCCGAGGCCTGTGGTGTGGGTCTTCGTGCGCTTTGGTGATGAATATCGATCATTTATTTACGAGGTGGACGGCGCGGCAATCGTGGATATGGTGACGCTGGGTAACAACTATGGAGGGCCTTCCCCCCAAATCCGGGACATTGGCAGCGCCACAGTTGCAGGGAGTCCTAGAGTCGACGCGGCGATGCCCGCCGAACCGACGCTCCGGAAGCCCGAGAGGGACCCGGGGCCCGGACCGGGTGGGTCGTCATTTGGGTTCCGTTCCCGCACGATTTCGAGGGGGATGTTCCACATGTCCGCAACAAGCGCCCGGTGGCGTCGTGTCGCCGTCACCGGCCTGATGGCCGGAGGACTGGTCGCCGGATCCGCGCTGGCGGGAGTGTCCGCGCAGGCCGCGCCGGCCGCGCCGGCCCGGAACCTTCTCGGCAACGGATCCGCCGAGAGCGTGTCCCGGGGGGCCCCGGCCGGGTGGACCAAGGGTGGCAGCGGCTCCAACACCCGGACCCTGTCGAGCGTGACGATCGGTGCCCAGAACGGCAAACGGCACGCCCGGGCCCAGATCGGCGCGTACCGCAACGGCGCCGCCTGGTGGCTGACGCCCGCGGCCGCCGTCACCAGCAGCACGACGTACACCTTCAGCGAGTACTACCGCACCACCCGGCCGGTCAAGGTCAACGCCTACTTCACCGTCGGCAGGAAGACCGTCGCCGCCCAGGTCGGCGCCCTCGCGGCGTCCCCCCGGTGGAAGGCCGCCAGCTTCGCGGTCAAGCCGCCGGCCGGGGCGACCGCCGTCCGGTTCGGCACCGTCCTCGCCTCCGCCGGGTACGTGGACGTCGACAACCTGAGCCTCGTGGCCGCGGCCAAGGGCGTCGTCGCCCCGCGCCCCGCGCCCGGGAGCAGCGCGGGCGGGCTCGTCACGCTGTCGTTCGACGACGGCTGGACGAACCAGTACACCAACGCCTTCCCCGCCATGAAGGCCGCAGGGATGCCGGGCACCTTCTACCTGATCTCCACCTACCTCGGCAGCGGGACGTACATGTCCGTCGCGCAGGCCAAGGAGATCCAGGCCGCCGGCTCCGAGATCGGTTCGCACACCGCGACCCACGCGAACCTCGGCAAGCTGGACGGCGACGCCCTCACCAAGGAGCTCGCGAACAGCAAGAGCACCCTTGAGGCGAAGTTCGGCCCGATCACCTCGATCGCCTACCCCTTCGGCAGCGGTGGCTCGAACGTCCAGCAGGAGTCGGCGAAGTACTACACCGCGTCCCGTTCGACCGAGTCCGGCCTGAACATCCCGGGCAAGTACAACCCGCAGTCCCTGACGATCGGGTACGTGCTCAACACCACGTCGCTCTCGACGGTCCAGGGTTGGATCAAGGATGCCAAGGCGAAGAACGCCTGGCTGATCCTCTGCTACCACCGCGTCGCCAACGATCAGTCGAGCGACCCGTACACCATCACGACCTCGGCGTTCTCCAGTCAGGTCGCGGCGATCAAGAGCTCCGGCGTCCGCGTCGTCACCGTCCGGAACGGTCTCGCCGCGACCCGCCGCTGACCCTCCGCTGACCCTCCGGCCGATTCCCCGGGCGGCGCCCGGTCCCTGTCACGGGGCCGGGCGTCGCCCGTTCGGCTGCCGGACGGGTCGCTACGGTGTCCTCCCATGGCCGACCACCTCCCCTACGGATCCTGGCTCTCCCCGGTCTCCGCCGAACTCCTGACCGCCGGGAGCACGCGGCCCACCGACATCCGGGCCGCCGCCGGGGTCACCTGGTGGTCGGAGTGCAGGCCCGACGAGGGTGGGCGTGAGCAGATCGTCCGCCGTGACCCCGACGGCAGCCTCCACGACGTCCTCCCGGACGACTTCAACGCACGTTCGCGGGTCCACGAGTACGGCGGGGGCGCCTGGTGGGTGACCGGTTCCGTCGTCCACGCCGTCAGCTACGCCGACCAGCGGCTGTACCGCCTCGACGAGTCCACCGGCCCGGAGCCGATCAGCCCGGTGCCGATCAGCCCCGAGCCCCCCGAACCGCACAGCCTGCGGTACGCCGACGGGTGCCGGACGCCGGACGGCCGGTACGTCGTCGTCGTCCGGGAGCGGCACGAGGTGCCCCCCGGCGCTGAGGACGACGTCCGCCCCGAGGTCCACAACGAGATCGTCGCCCTCGAACCGGGCCCGGCCGGTACCCCCGGCCTCGTCCACGTCCTCGTCTGCGGCAGGGATTTCGTCGCGGCTCCCCGCGTCTCGCCCGACGGACGGCGCCTGGCCTGGCTCGCCTGGGACCACCCGAACATGCCCTGGGACGGGACGGAGCTGTGGGTCGCCGACCTCACCCCCGACGCCAGCGGCGCCCTGACGCTGCGGGATCCTCTCCGGTGGGCCGGAGGTCCCGACGAGTCGCTCGTCCAGCCCGAGTGGGGGCCCGACGGCCGCCTCTACGTCGTGTCCGACCTGACCGGATGGTGGAACGTCTACCGCGTCGACACCCCGGGTGACCTCCTGCCGGTCTGCCCGATCGAGGCGGAGATCGCCGTACCGGCCTGGCAGCTGGGGCAGTCCCGCTACCAGGTCGCCGAGGACGGCACGATCTGGTTCACCTACTCCGACGAGGCCGGGGGACGGCTCGTCGAGGTCCCGCCCGCCCGCCGGCCCGTCGTCCACCGGCTCGACTGCGTCGCCGTCCAGCAGTTGCGCCTCGACGGAGACCGGCTCGTCGCCCTCGTCTCGAACGCCACAAGAGAGCCGACCGTCGTCCAGTACCGCACGGAGCGTGACCGCTCCGGCCGGGTGACCGGGCTCGCTCCCGCCGTCCTGCGCGCGCCGGGGCCGACGGGCCTCCCGGACGGCGCCGTCTCCCGGGCGCGGCGCGTCGAGTTCCCCAGCGAGGCGGGACGGACCGCCTACGGGTGGTTCTACCCCCCGGCCGGGGACGGCGTCGCCGGGCCCCACGGTGAACGGCCCCCGCTGCTCGTCAGCGTCCACGGCGGCCCCACCGAGGCGGCGGACCCCTCGTTCCGCCTCGGCACCCAGTTCTGGACGACGAGAGGCTTCGCCGTCGTCGAGGTCGACCACGGCGGCAGCACGGGATACGGCCGTCCGTACCGGCGGCTGCTCGACGGCGCCTGGGGAATCGTCGACGTCGAGGACGCCTGCGCGGCGGCCCGCTGGCTGGCCGCGGAGGGAATGGTCGACGGGCGCCGGATGGCGATCCGCGGCGGCAGCGCCGGCGGGTTCACCACCCTGGCCGCGCTCGCGACCTCGGACGTCTTCGCCGCCGGGGCCAGCCGCTACGGCGTCGCCGACCTCGCGTCCCTCGCCCGGGACACCCACAAGTTCGAGTCCCGGTACCTCGACCGTCTCGTCGGTCCCTGGCCCGAGGCGAGCGAGGTGTACCACGAGAGGTCACCGCTCTCGCGCCTCGACGGGTTCACCGTCCCGATCATCATCCTGCAGGGGATGCGGGACGAGGTCGTGCCCCCGACCCAGGCCGAGATGATCGTGTGGGGGCTGCGGACGCGCGGGGTGCCGTACGCCTACCTGACCTTCGAGGACGAGATGCACGGCTTCCGGATCCCGGCGAACATCGTCCGGGCGATCACCGCTGAGCTCTACTTCTACTCGCGGGTCTTCGGGTTCGACCTCGCCGAGGACGTCCCGCCCGTCGCGATCCAGGGCTGGCGTCCCTCGGACGGTCCCTCGTGACCGGCGACCGGGATCAGCGGAAGAGACAGGTCTCGCCGGCGTAGATCGTGGTGACCTTGCCGGTGGGTGAGGTGCTGTCGAGCAGACCGCCGATGCGGGGCTCCCCGGGCTGGCCGTCCTTCGCGATCCACTCCGGCCCGAGGGTCCCGTCGGTGACCTTCACCTCGGGGTAGCGGGAGCGCAGCGTGGCGAGGCTCGACCCGACGCCGACGCCTCGCAGGGTGGTGAGGTGCGGGTCGTCGGTGCCGGTGTCCGTCCAGCCGACGAAGCTCGACCCGCTGAACAGGGCGCTGAACCCCTTCGCGTCGAGCTGGACCCGTGTGCCCTGACCGCAGGTGGGCTGGGTCGTCCGCGAGAGCGATCCGAGGATCGTGGACGTCGCGTTCGACAGGATCGTCAGGTCGGTCCCGAACTGGTAGTGCCGCACCGACGTCCCCGTCAGCAGCCCCACGCCGTCGGACTCGAGGATCAGGTACGTCTCTCCGGGGGGCGCGGACATCGACCGGTAGACCCTCTGCTGCGGGATCGAGACCGTCCCGCTGGTCTCGGCCGCCGTCGCGGCCGGGTTCGCCCCGCCGGTCGCCGCGTCGACGGTCGACGAGGGCACCGCCGCGGACCCGCCGGTGGAACTGCAGCCGGTGACGGCGACGGTGACGGTGATCAGCAGTGCCGTGAGCATCGGAGCGACGTGCCGCGGGGTTCGGTGCATGGGCACATGCTGGCACGCTCCTGATGATCGCCGGGCAGGGTACCGCGTTCTCACGACCGGCAGGGGGTGACATACGGAACATCGGGTAGATGGCGCTCCGGCTCCTGGCGGTGGAGCGGCGCTCCGGCGAGGGCGCAGATCCTGCTGGCGGGGGCGCCGGGGGCGCCGGGGCCGGGAACCGGCCAGAGACGGACGACGCCGTCCGCCGAGCCCGTGACCAGGGTGCGGCCGTCCCTGAGGTAGACGGCGCTCGTCACCGGGCCCGCGTGGGTCAGGGCCCTCGCCGCGGTCCGGGCCGTCACCGCGTGGACCCGGAGGCGGCCGTCCGCGCCGCCGACGGCCAGCCGGGCGCCGTCCGGGCTGAACGCGACGGCGCTGACCGGGCTCTCGGCGCCCTCGAACCGCAGCGGGGCGGTCCCGGGGCGGGCGACCTGCCACACGTAGGCCACCTGGTCCTTGGACCCGGCGGCGACGCGGCGCCCGTCCGGGCTGAAGGTGAGCGAGGTGACCGCGCCGGTCGGCGGCTGGGCCGCCACCGGGCGGGGACGCGCCCGGTCGGCGAGGGACCAGAGCTGGGTCCTGCCGGTGTCCGCCGCCGCGGCGAGGGTCCGGCCGTCGGGGCTCAGCGCGACGGCCCGGACCGGGGAGCCCCGGAACGTGCCGGCCAGCGGCCTGCCGATCGCGGTCAGCGTGGCGTTGCCGCCGCCGGGCCTGACGTCGTAGAGGATCACCCGGCCGTCGCCGGTCGCCACGGCGAGGGTGCGGCCGTCGCCCGAGAACGTCAGTCCGAGGATCGACGCCTTCGACAGCGGTGCCTGGGGAAGCCGCCGGGGGTGCTCCGGCGTCCGCAGGTCCCAGCCGTACAGCACCCCTCCGGCACCGGCCGCGACCATCACCGTGCCCTCCGGGTTCAGCGCGACCGTGCGCAGGGCCTTCCCCTCGGCCCCGGAGACGGCGCCGGCCTTCGTCACCGCCGGGTCGTCGCCTCCCGCGAGCGTCCAGAGCCGCAGGCCTCCGTCTGCTCCGGCCGCCGCGAGGACCCGTCCGTTCGCGCTCACCGCGACGACGGCGGCACCGCCCGGCCCCTCGACGCGGCGGGCGGCCGGGGTCGCGGAGGCGTCAGATC
>JAUPKQ010000184.1 GCA_030837345.1 Actinomycetota bacterium
GGAGCTCGACGATCTTCTCCAGGTCGCCGTCGCCAACGGCCGTCACTACGGGGGAGGACGCATCGTCGCTCCGGCGGCGAGCATCGACGACCACGCCCTCGACGTCTACGCGATTCCGCGGGGGACGGCGCGCCAGCGGTTCGCGGTCGCCCGGCACTTCGCCAGCGGTGCCTTCGTCGAGCAGGATCACGTCCTGCACGTGACGACCCGGAGGGTGCGGGTGGTCACCGAGCCCTCGCTCCCGGTGAACATCGACGGTGAGATCGTCACCCGCACCCCTGGGTCGTTCGGCGTCGAACGGAACGCCCTCCTGGTGATGGTCCCTCCGGAGTCGGACGCGGCCCGTCTCGACGTCTCCGCGTCCTGACGAGGTCCCTGGAGCGACCGGGTCAGACGGGGGGGCGAGGTCAGACGGGGGCGAGGTCAGACGGGGGGCGAGGTCAGACGGCGCCGAGCGCGTCCTTCAGGGGGTCGATCGCGAAGTAGACGAGGAACAGGGCGGACGTCACCCAGAGCAGCGGGTGCACGGCGGCGGCCTTGCCCCGCACGACCTTGAGGACGACGAAGGTGAGGAACCCCGCGCCGATCCCGGCGGTGATCGAGTAGGTGAACGGCATGAGGACGATCGTGAGGAAGGCCGGGAGCGCGATCTCGATGTCCTCCCAGTCGATCGACTTGACCTGCGTCATCATCAGGAAACCGACGATGACCAGGGCGGGGGTCGCGGCCTCGTAGGGAACCACCTGCACCAACGGCGCGAACACGGTAGCCAGCAGGAACAGCAGGCCGGTCACGACGCTCGCCAGGCCGGTGCGCGCGCCCTCACCGACCCCGGACGCCGACTCGATGTAGGAGGTGTTGCTCGACACGCAGGCCGCTCCGCCGGCGGCGGCCGCCAGCGAGTCGACGATGAGGATGCGGTCGGTGTGGGGCGGGACACCCTCCTCGTCCAGGAGATCCGCCTCGGCCCCGATGGCGACCATCGTGCCCATCGTGTCGAAGAAGTCGGCGAGCAGCAGGGTGAACACGAGCAGGACCGTCGTGACCGTGCCGACCGCCGAGAACGAGCCGAGCAGGCTGAAGTCGCCGAGAAGGCTGAAGTCAGGCAGGTCGACCACCGCGTCGGGCAGGGTCGGAACGTTGAGCCCCCAACCGGTGGGGTTGGTCTTGCCGGGGGCCACGAAGCTCGGTCCCACGTGGGCGACGGCCTCCACGAGGATGGCGAGGGCCGTCGCGGTGACGATGCCGATGAGGATCGCGCCCCTGACCTTCCGCGCGAGCAGCGACGCGGTGATGATGAGGCCGACGACGAACACGACGGTCGGCCATCCCGCGAGGAACCCGCCGGCACCGAGTTCGACAGGCGTCGGACCCTTCTGGGTACGGCGCACGAACCCGGCGTCGACGAAGCCGACGATGGTGATGAACAGTCCGATGCCGACGCTGATCGCCGTCTTCAGCTGGACCGGCACGGCGTGGAACACCGCCGTCCGGAAGCCCGTCAGCACCAGCACGAGGATGATCAGGCCTTCGAGGACGACGAGACCCATCGCGTCGGCCCAGGTCATACCGGGGAGTTTCGCGACGCCCACCGCGACGAAGGCGTTGAGCCCGAGTCCTGTCGCGAGCGCGAGGGGATAGTTGGCGACGACCCCCATCAGGATGGTCATCACCCCGGCGACGAGGGCCGTGGCGGCGGCGACCTTCGGCATCGCCGTGGCGGCGTCACCGCCGAGGAAACCGCCCGAGGCGTCGGCCTCCGTGCCGATGATCAGGGGGTTGAGCACCACGATGTACGCCATCGTGAAGAACGTCACCAGGCCTCCGCGCACCTCCCGCCCCACGGTCGAACCGCGTTGGCGGACGGCGAAGAACCGTTCGACGACGTTGTGGGGAGCGGCTGCGGGGTCGCTCGTCGACATGCCCATCCTTCCTTGACACTTCCGGGCCCGAAACAGACGATGACCGCATCCTGCCAGCGTCTCGAACGGACCGGTGCAAGGGGGCTAGCCGGATGATTGCCCGGGGGATAACCAGAGATCGTCGTGGCCGGTCAACGCCCGCCGGGAACGGCGGCCTGCCCCGTCGTGCCTCTAACCGGTCTCCGCCTAGCGTGTCAGGCCTGCGCCGAGGTGCGCCGACGCGGCGCTTCCCGGTAGTGATCGAGGGGGAATCTGATGACGGTGACAGTACCGCTGGCCCTCGGGCGCACCTCGGCGGGGACCTCCCTCCCGGCGACCGGGACGACGTCCGTCCCGACCGGGACGACGTTCTCGGATCCTTCGTCACGGCGGTCCCGCGGGATCGAGACCCTGGCGATGGGCGTGGGCGGGATCGCCGCCGCGTGGTTCCTCACCGTCCAGGTCCGCGACGTCGACCTGACGGAGCTGCTCGCCGAGACCCAGGCCCGGTGGGCGGCGCTGGCCGTCCTGGTGATCGCGGCCTCGTTCCTCGGGGCGGCCTGGAACCTCATGGGGTTCTCCGTGGTCCGGCTCTCCCTGGGGCCGACGGTTCTCGTCCAGCTCGCCAGCGGGTTCGTCAAGGTCGTCAGCCCGGCTGCCGTCGGCGCCGCCCTGCTCAACGCCCGTTATCTGCGGCGGGCCGGCGCGACCCGGTCCGAGACCGTCACGTCGATCGGCGCCGCCCAGTTCGTCCAGTTCCTCGTCACCGTGGTCTTCCTCGGCGGGCTCGCGACTCTGCCCGGTTCGCCCGCGAGCTTCCCGGAGGTGAGCGGGAGGGCAGCCCTCGCCGTCGGCGTCTGTGTCGTCACGATCGCGCTCGTCGCCTGGCTCGGGCGACGTCACCCCCGGGTCCGGGCGGCGCTGGTCGGCGTCCGCCATGAACTCGTCAACCTGTACCGCCACGCCGTCGACCGTCCGTGGCAGGTCGCGCTCGGCGTCCTGGGGTCGGTCGTGCTCGTGATGTCCTTCGCCCTCGGGCTCGCGATCAGTGTCCGGGCCTTCGGCGGTCCGGTGAACCTGCTGACGATCACTATCGTCTTCCTGGCGGGTTCGGCCGCGGGATCGCTCGTGCCGAGTCCCGGTGGTCTCGGCACGGTCGAGGCCGCCCTGGTCACCGGTCTCGTCGCGACCGGTCAGGCTCCCGAGGTGGCTCTTCCGGCCGTCCTGTGGTTCCGGCTCGTCTCGGTGTGGATCCCCGTGCCGTTGGGGTGGCTCGCCGTCCACGTCCTGCGTCGCAAGGAGCTTCTCTGACCGCCCGGAGGGGGCGTGACCGTCGGCGGGAGGGGGCTGACGGTCAGCCCTCGATCGGGGCCGTGCTGTCGCGGACGACGAGATCGGTGGCGAGCTCGACGCGCGGGCTGTCGATCGGCTCCCCGCGGACCAGCCGGAGAGCCGTGCGGGCGGCGACGCCGCCCATCTCGGCGAGGGGCTGCCGGACCGTCGTCAGGGGAGGGGACGCCCAGCGGCCCTCCGGGAGGTCGTCGAAACCGACGACGCTGACGTCGTCGGGGATCCGGAGGCCCAGCTGTCGCGCGGCCTCGTAGAGACCGAGGGCCATCTGGTCGCTCGCGACGAAGACCGCGGTCGGGGGCCGTTCACCTGTCAGCAGGGCCTTGCCGCATTCGAAGCCGGACATGTGGTAAAAGTCCCCCTCCGTCATCAGGGCGGGGTCGACGGGGATCCCGGCGGCCTCCAGGGCGGAGCGGTACCCGTCGGTCCTCGCCCGGCTGCACAGGAGGCGAGGGGGACCGGCGATCATACCGATCCGCTGGTGGCCGAGAGACAGCAGATGCTGGGTCGCGCTGAGCCCTCCGGCCCAGTTCGTGGCACCGATGACGGGCCCGGGACGCTCGGCGTGGTTGAAGGGGTCGGGGTGCCCGGTCGGGTCGACGACGACCGTGGGGACGTCGATACGCCCCAGCTCGTGCGACAGTTCGGGTTCGAGGTGTGAGGTGACGAAGATCACCGCGTCGCAGTCGCGTTCCCGGACGTTCTGGAGCCACTGCCGGGCGGACTCGCACTGGCCGTGGATCGCGGACACAACGGTGCCCACGCCCTCGGCGTGCGCCGTCTCCTCGACGCCACGGATGATCTCGACGGCCCAGGGACTGTCGAGATCCGGGAAGACCAGATCGAGCAGCCGCCCGTTCGTGCGCAGCCGGGCACGCCGGCGGTACCCGCGCTTGGCGAGGAGCCGTTCCACGCGCTCGCGGGTCTCCGGTGAGACGTCCGCGTGACGGTTGAGTACCCGCGACACCGTCGGCACGGAGACCCCGGCTTCCTCGGCGATCTGGGCCGCGGTCACCCGCCGTCCGGACGTCGTGACGCCGGCATCGTGCCTGTCGCTCACATCAACCTCCTCAACCTTCCGGAAGTCTACGGTAACTTCCGGCCGTTGGGCTTCGGAGCGGGGGGTGAATCCCGCTTGGTGCGGGTCTCTCGCTTGTCGTCCGAAGGGTGAGTTCTGTCCGCTCTTTGCAGCTCATGGGGTGGGTGACCGGAGTCGCGGGATCCCTGTGGCCCATCGTGCCGACGGAACTTGCAGGACATTCTCCGGAATTGGGTCCGGCTCGTACCACAGGGTGATCCCTGCGGTACGAGCCGGAGAACAGTCGGCACGACGGCCAAGCGGTCAGAAGACGTCCTCCACCGTGACCTCGGCGAACATCACCCGGTCGAAGCCCGCAGGCCGCTCCTCGCCGGTGATGTCGACACCCAGCGTGAACACGGCGTCCTCGCTGGATCGTGACAGCAGGAGCTCGATCGCACCCGGCTCGACGATCCGGGTGCACGCCCGGCCCGCGAAGGACGTCAGGTCCGCGTCCACCCGCATCGAGACCCGGCGCGAACGGCCCGGCTCCAGCTCGACCCGTGCGAAACCGATGAGCCTGCGCACCGGCCGGGCCACCTGGGCGAGGGGGTCGTGCAGGTACAGCTGGACGATGTCGGCCCCGGCCCGTTGACCGCTGTTCGTGACGACGCAGCTCACCGTGACGTCGCCGGACGTCGTCATCGTGGTGGAGTCGACCCGGCCGTCCTGCCATTCGAACGTCGTGTACGACAGTCCGTGGCCGAACGGGTACAGCGGAGTCGGATCGACCGAGCTGACGTCGCTCAACTGCCCGAGCGGCTGGGCGAGATACGTGGGGACGACGTCCGAGGGCCGCCGCGGGATCTCCATCGGGAGGTGCCCTGAGGGGTTCACCCGGCCGGAGAGGACACCGGCGATCGCCCCGGCGCCCGCCTGGCCCGGGAAGAAGGCCTGGACGGTGGCGGCGAGACGGTCCGCGTAGGCACCGAGCGCGTAGGGGCGCCCGGAGATCAGCACGAGGACGACGGGCTTGCCGGTGGCCAGCAGGGCCTCAAGGAGGGCACCCTGTTCACCCGGCAGGCGGAGATCGCTGGCGTCGCAGCCCTCGCCCGAGGTCCCCCGGCCGAAGAGAGCCGCCCGGTCGCCCAGAACGGCGACACACACATCGGCGGCGGCGGCGAGATCGGCCGCCGCCTGGAAGCCGTCCTGTCCCGGTTCCGAGATGTCGCACCCCGCCACGTACTCGACGGTCGCACCGTCGAACTCGGCGCGAAGGGCGTCGAACACGGTGGGGATCGTCACGCCGAGGGGCACGTCGGGGTGGTTGACCAGGACATGGCTGGGGAAGGAGTAGCACCCCAGCATGGCCATCGCCTCGTCGGCATTGGGGCCGACGAGGGCGATCCGGGTCGTCGGGGCGAGGGGCAGTGTCCCTCGGTTGGCGACGAGGACGACGGCCTTCTCCGCGAGTTCCCGGGCGATCGCCTGGGAGACCGGCGGGTCGAGATCGATGCTGCCCTCGCAGGTGTCCTCGTCCGTCCCGGCGAGCCCGGACGGGACGGGGGACCAGTCCGGGTCGAGGAGGCCCAGCTCGCACTTCTGCAGGAGCACCCGCCGTGCCGCACGGTCGACGAGAGCCTCGGGGACGACGCCCTCGCGGACCGCGGTGGTCAGCGGTTCGCCGAAGCACCGCAGGGTGGGGAGTTCGACGTCGATCCCGGCGGCGAGTGCCTGCGCCGCGGCGTCGGCGGGGCCGTCGGCGACGTGGTGCAGAACCTGGAGGAAGGCGATCGCGAAGTAGTCGGCGACGACGGTGCCCGTGAATCCCCAGTCGTCGCGAAGGAGAGTCGTGAAGACCGTGGGGTCCGCCGCGACCGGCATACCGTCGAGCGCGATGTAGGCGTTCATCACCGAGCGGGCGCCGCCGACGCGGAGCGCGGCCTCGAACGAGGGCAGAAGCACGTCGATCACTTCCCGGGGTCCCATGGACACCGGGGCGAGATTGCGCCCGCCCGCGGAGACCGAGTACCCGGCGAAATGTTTGAGGGTGGAGATAATGCCCGTCGATTCCAGCCCGGCGACGTACTGGGTGCCGATGGCGGAGACGAGATAAGGATCGGAGCCGATGGTCTCCTCGCAGCGTCCCCAGCGCGGGTCGCGGGCGATGTCGAGGACGGGCGCCAGACCCTGGTGGACCCCGACGACGCGCATCGAGTGACCGATCTGTTCGCTCATGCGCCGGACGACGTCGGTGTCGAAGGCCGCACCCCATGACAGGGGAACGGGGAAGATGGTCGCCGCCCAGGTGGTGAAGCCCGCGAGGCACTCCTCGTGGGCCATGGCGGGGATGCCGAACCGCCCGGAGGCGACGAGGTCGGCCTGGCTGCGGGCGAGGGAACGGGCACCGAGGGCCGGGTCGACGGGCGCGGTCCCGAAGGGGCGGGTGAACTGCCCGAGGCCGTTGCGCTGGATCGCGTCCCAGTCGGGCGGTCCCTCGGTCTGCTCGTGTTGGTGGGGTGCGACCTGGGCGCCGTCCTTGCTGGCGCCGACCCACACGCCGCACAGCTGTGCGACCTTCTCGTCGAGAGTCATGCGGGCGAGGAGATCCTCCACCCGTTCTGACGCGGGCTTCCTGGAATCACGCCACAGCTCGGCGTCCGTTCCTGGGGCAGAGCTGGATGAAGCGCTCACGGGTAAAGCTCCTCTGGAAACGGTGGAACGCGGACGGGCGCGCCTGGCCGGTGGTGAGCCACCGGCCTGGCGCGGACCTCATCCCTTGACAGCTCCCGACAACCCACCGACGATTCTTCGCTCGGCCAGACTGAAGAACACGAGAGCGGGCAGCATAGATAGCGCGGTGAACCCGAGGGCCCGCGCCGTGTCCGCAGTGTATTGCTGGGAGAACTGCGAGACCCCGAGGGGGAGGGTCAACTGCGAGGAATCCGTGAGGACGACCAGCGGGAGGATGAAAGCATTCCAGCTGCTGACGAACGCGAGCACCGAGACGGTGAGCAGCGCGGGGCGGGCGAGCGGCAGGAGGATCCGCCAGAAGAAGCCCAGCCGGGTGCACCCGTCCATGACGGCCGAGTCCTCCAGCTCGGCCGGGATCGCTCCCATGAACGGTCGCAGGATGACGATCGTCGTGGGGAGGGCGAAGGCGGCCTGGGGGAGGGCGACCCCGAGGGGGTTGTCCAGCAGCCCGAAGTTACGGATCATGATGAAGAGCGGGAGCAACGCCACGCTGGCCGGGAACAGCAGGCCGAGCGTGAACAGCGTGAAGATGACCTCCCGGCCCTTGAAGTCGATCCGTGACAGGACGAAGGCGGCCATCGCCCCGGCGATCACCGTGAAGGCGACCGTCAGCGACGCGATCAAGGTGCTGTTGAAGACCATCCGCCAGAAGGTGGGGTTCTGCAGCACCGAGGTGTAGTTCTGCCAGTTCCACGGGCTCGGCAGGCCCACCGGGTTCTCGTTGATGCTCGCGGTGGTGCGGAAGCCACCGATGATCACGTACAGCAGAGGGACGATCGTGACGCTGCTGATGACGATCGCGATCAGGTAGGCGACCGGCTGGAACGGGTCACGAGGTCCGCGGACCTTGTTCTTCGTCCCTCGTGAGACGTGCTGGCCCCCCGAGGGCGGCCGACGGTCCTTCATGGTTGTCGACATGTCAGCCCACCCTCCGGGTGACGGAGCCTTCGACGTCACGGCGCATGACGTACCGCTGGTACAGCAGCGCGAAGACGAACGAGATCACGAAGAGAACGACGGCCAACGCGCTCCCGTAGCCGAAGGAGGACCTCTGGAAGCCCCGGATGTACAGGTAGGTGACCGCGGTGCTGGAGGAATTGGCGGGACCGCCGCCCGTCATCACCCAGATGAGGTCGAACAGCTGGATCGACCCGATCACCGAGAGGAAGACCCAGATCCGGATCGTGGGGCCGAGCAGAGGGACGGTGATGCTCCGGGTGAGCTGCCACCCGGTCGCGCCATCGATCTTCGCGGCCTCGGTGAGCTCCTTGGGGATGCCCTGCAGACCGGCGAGGAAGAGGATGACGGCGAAGCCGATGTACTTCCACGTGATGATGGCGAACATCGTGTAGAGAACGACGTCCGTGTCACCGACCCACAGTTGGACGTAGTCCCCGAGGCCCAGCTGGGTGAAGAACCAGTCCACGAGACCGTCGGGCTGCAGGATCAGCAGCCACGCCACACCCGCGACGACCTCGGCGAGGACGTAGGGGGCGAAGACGACCATACGGAGCAGGGACTGCCCCTTCAGGCGGCGGTTGAGCAGGATCGCCAGGCCGAGGCCGATCGGGAGCTGGATCACCAGGGACGCGACGACGATGAAGCCGTTGTGTCCCAGTGAGGAGAGGAAGACGGTGTCCTTGAAGGCCCTGCGGTAGTTGTCAAGGCCTACGAAGTTCGTGAGCGGCTCGAGGCCGTTCCACTTGAACAGGCTGTAGTAGGCGGATTGGCCCACAGGCAACAGGACGAACAGGACGTAGAGCGCAAGGGCGGGAGTGAGAAGGAGAATGATCTCCGCAGTCTTCCGTGACCGAAGTGCGCCGAGTCTTGCCGGGCGGGCCGGGGGGAGCGGCTGGGTGCCCAGCCGCTCCCCTTCCTGCCGCCCGGTGGCACGATCCACCGAGCTCATTGATCTATCCGTCGCCTACTGGGCCTGCTCGGCCGCGGTCTGGATCGCCTTGACGACCTGTTCCGGGGTGGCCTTGCCGGCGAGCTGCTGGACGACTGCCTCGTTGAGGGCGTCGCCGACCTCCTGGCCGAAGGCGACGTCGAGGTACGTCTGGAAGAGCGGAGCCTTGTCACGAGCCTCGAGGATCAGCTTGAGGTTCGGGTCGGTCACGGCGACGGAGGCTCCCTTGTTGACGGGGAGGTTGCCGATGACCTTGGTGTAGTCCTTCTGGACGTCCGCGCTCACGAAGAACTTGAGGAAGTCCACGCACTCCTTGGGCGCCTTGGCCGAGCAGGAGTAGCCGTCACCGCCGCCGAGGACGCCGTCCTGGGTGCCCTTGAGGGAGGAGACGGTCGGGAAGGGGAACCAGCCGAGCTTGTCGGCGGACAGGGCCTTCTGGTCGGTGGTCAGGCTCTGGATCACGCTCGGGTTCCACTGGCCCATCAGCTCCATCGCGGCCTTGCCCGTCGCGAGCTGACCGGCGGAGCTACCGGCACCCTGCTGGGCGCTGGTGCCGAGATACCCCTTGTTGAACGGCTGCGCCGTCGCGACCTTCTGGAACTCCTTGGCCGCGTCGAGCCAGCACGCGTCGTCGAACTTCAGCGTCGAGACGGCGTCCGTCAGGACCTTGGGCTGGCAGGCCCGGACGACGTAGTAGTCGTACCAGAAGGCGGCGGGCCACTTGTCCTTGGCGCCGATGGCGATCGGCTCGATGCCGGCGGCCTTGATCTTCGCGGCGGCGGCGAGGAGCTCCTCGACCGTCTTCGGGGCCGCGGTGACGCCCGCCTTGGTGAAGAGATCCTTGCGGTACCAGAAGCCGACGGCACCGGCGCTGTAGGGGATGCCGTACGTCTTGCCGTTCAGCTGCCAGTTGCTCGGGGTCGAGCCGAGCTCACCGATCCACGAGGAGGTGGCCTCGGTGAGATCCATCAGCTTGCCGGCGTCGATCTGCTCCTTCATCTGACCGCCGCCCCACTGGTGGAACAGGTCCGGCGGGTTGTTGGACTGCATCGCGACGCGGATCTTGGCCTTCATGTCCTCGCTCTGCAGCGGGACCTGCTCGATCGTGACGTTCGGGTGCGCCTTCGTGTAGTCGTCGGCGACCTTCTTGTACCACGACAGGCCCGGCTCGGAGTTGGCGTTGTGCCAGAACACGAGCTTGACGGGCTTGTTCGAGTCACCGCTGGCACCGCCGCTGGCGGAGCCGCCGCTGGACCCTCCCCCGCAAGCGGCCAGCATGAGCGACGCGACGGCGACGACGCCGATTCCCGCTGCGCGCCGACGCCGCCACTGCGGTGTGGAGCCGAGAACTGGGGACACGAGATCCTCCTGAAAGTTTCAGACATCCTCACTGATGTGTTTCGGAGACTACGAGGGTGACGGGGACGGGTCAAGGAGTGTGCCGGACCGTTATAGAGGCGGTACTCGGCGAGCCCCGTACATTTCGGAGTATTCGAATCAGTGACCATTTGCCTTACGATCGTAACTGTAGGTGTCCGGAAGGTCGGGGGCATTCGGTCTTCGACCGGCTGCGTGTCGACGTTCGTGTGGTCCCTCCGGGGGATACCGCATCCGAGCAGGCAGGGGATGTCGGGGCAATCGCCGCGTTCTTGAGGGCGAAGGGTGGCTGGTGGTGGCCGGGACGGCGACGGCCGTTGCTCTCCTGGGTCATACTCGGAGCGCCGGGTGAACGACGCTGTCCGTCCGTGTTTCCCGGTGGCGACGGTCGGCCTGTGACGTCCCGATCACGCTCCGGGGAACAGCCGGAGCGGTGGGGGAGGCCGGGGGCGGCCGCGTCGGGTCCTGCGAAGGGCCCTGCGGGGAGGCCAAGGTGACGGGGGGCTCCGGAAGCTTCCGGAAAGGAGAGCGCGTGGGTGCCATCGATGCGACCGCAAGCGGTGAGGGATCCGGAAAGCGGGTCACAGCGGCACAGATCGCCCGTGAGGCGGGGGTGTCTCTCCCTACTGTCTCGCGTGTGCTCAACGGTCACGCCGACGTCTCGCCCGAGACGCGTGAGCGGGTCGAACGGCTGCTCCTCCAGCGAGGTTACCGGCGCCGGACGCGCCAGCGTCAGACCGTGCGGCTGATCGACCTCGTCTTCCCCGACCTCGACAGTCCCTGGGCGGTCGAGATCATCCGTGGGGTCGAGGAGACCACCCACGCCGCGAGCGTCGGCTGTGTCGTGTCGGCGATCCACGGCCAGTTCGAGTCCGCGCGGCAGTGGCTCCAGAACGTCCGGGAGCGCGACTGTGACGCCGTCATCTTCGTGACGTCCCACCTCGAACCGGAGCAGCAGCGCGAACTGCGCAAATTGGACGTTCCCACTGTGGTCGTCGACCCGACCGGCAGCCCCGGCGCCGGTGTTCCCACCATAGGAGCGACGAACTGGGCCGGTGGCCTCAGCGCCACCCAGCACCTGCTCGCGCTGGGCCATCGCCGGATCGGCCTGATCGCCGGGCCGCAACGACTGCTGTGCAGCAGGGCGCGCCTCGACGGCTACCGCTCGGCCCTGGAGTCCGCGGGCGTGGGGTTCGACCCCGAACTGATCGTCGAAGGCGACTTCTACCACGAGTCCGGCTTCGCCGCCGGGCGGACCCTGCTCGACCTCGACGACCCGCCCACCGCCCTCTTCGCCTCCAGCGACCAGATGGCGCTGGGGTTCTACGAGGCGGTGCGCAGGACCGGGCGAAGGGTCGGCGAGGACGTGAGCGTCGTCGGCTTCGACGACCTTCCCGAGGCGCAGTGGTCGTCGCCCCCGCTGACGACGGTCCGCCAGCCGCTTGTCGAGATGGGGCGTCTGGCGGCCCGGACGGCGTTGCGCCTCGTCCAGGGGGAGACGAGCGAGAGCTCCCGGGTCGAACTCGCGACGGAACTCGTCGTCCGCAACAGCACCGCTCCCCGGACGCCGTGACCCGGCCGGTCTGACCTACTTTCACTTCGTCGTAACCCTACGTGAGCACGGCTCGTGGGGCGGCCTTCCCTGCCGTCCCTCCCCGCGTCCCGGCGTCTCCCCTCGCGACGGGCTCCGGGGCGAACGGTCCCCGCGCCGTCGCCGAGGTTCCTCCGTTGTTCCCTCGATCCGGTATTCGGGTGATCAGCGATGTGATCGAGGTCACTTGAAGGTGTTTCAGGATTTCGGATTCAACACCGATGCACGCAGCGTGAACACGAGGATCATCTTTCCGTCGATAGCGCATCTGCTCGGGTGAACTAGGGCAAGAAGCGCCGGCATTCCGGCATCCGGCACCGACGCCGGAACCCGGTGGGCGTGGGGGAGGAGAGCGACTGTGCACGTGACCCGGCGGGTCGCCGTCCTGTCACCCTTCGTCGGCGGTGACTACTACGGCGCGATCATGGGGGGTCTGAACCGTGCCGCGGTCGCGGACGGTTGCGAGATCTTCGCGCTCCAGACCCTGGACCCCGGGTCTCACGGTTCGGACTTCAGCGGTGTCCCGCGCGTCCGCCTGCCGATCTCGTGGCGGTACGTCGACGCCGCCGTCGTGATGCCCGGAGGGATCGACACCACCTACGCCCGCCTCTTGCGCCGCAGCGGACATCCGGTGATCTCGGTCAGCTACGAGATGCCCGGCCTGGAGTGCCCGACGGTCTCGGTCGACAACCGCTCCGGGATCCGGCAGGCGGTCCGGCACCTGTACGGTCACGGCCACACCCGGATCGCCTTCGGAGGCAACCTCGCCGTACGCGACGTCCGGGAGCGGTACGAGGGATACCTCGCCCAGATGCGCCTGCTGGGCCTGGACCCCTCGCCACGCCTGCTCTTCACCGCCTCGGACAACCACGAGACCGGGGGAGCCGAACTCGCCGAGTCCCTGCTCCTGGCGGGAATGCCCGCGACCGCGATCGTGATCGGCACGGACCGGAACGCGATCGGTTTACGGGACCGGCTGGTCGCGGAGGGGATCCGCCTGCCGGAGGACCTCGCGCTTGTCGGGTTCGACGACATCGCCGAGGCGCGCTTCCTGCGGCCGAGCCTCTCGAGCGTCGTCCAGCCTCTGGACCGGATCGGGACGGTCGCCTACGAGTTGGTCCGGGAGTCCTTCGACGACCCCGGTCTCGTCACGCTCCGGACCGTGCCCGCGGCGTTCGTCCAACGGGACTCGTGCGGCTGTCACGGCGAAGGGATGGAACTCTCCGAGCCGCGGGCGCGCCGCCAGTTCACCGAGAACATGTACCTCCAGCAGACCCTGAACGCCCAGTACGACCTTGGCCGTGAACTCCTGCGCACCTACGAGGAGGACCCCCGGACGATGACCTGGATGGCGAGAACCCCCCTGACCAGCGGGTGCCTCGCCCTGTGGCCGTGCGGTGAGGACGGCGAGCCGGCCGGACCAGCCTCCCCGGAACCGCCGGAACCGCCGGAACCGCCGGACCTCGACGATCCCCTGCTGACGACGGTCGGGACCTTCCGTGCGGACGGGTTGCCCCTGGCGGTCCCTCTTGGCGGGACGGCACCGGTGAGCGCTTTCCCCCCGGACGGGCTGTTCGCGACGGCGGACGGCGCCTCCGGGGACATCGTCTACGTCGTACCGGTCCGCAGCACCGTCCGGGACTGGGGGTACCTCTCCGCCGTCGGACACATCCAGGACATCACCCCGCCCGGACGCGAGACGCTCAACCACGCCGCGGCGCTGCTCGCCGTGGCCCTCGACCACGACCTCATCCTGCGCTCCCTGCACGACCAGCAGGAACGCCTGCGCCAGGCGGCCCTGCACGACCAGCTGACCGGATTGCCCAACCGCACCCTCCTGCTCGACCGGATGCAGCAGACCGAGTTACGCGCCGGGCGCCGCGGCGACGAGGAGATGGCCCTGCTGTTCATCGACCTCAACGGGTTCAAGCACGTCAACGACACCCTCGGCCACGTCGCCGGAGACCGGCTCCTCGTGCACGTCGCCGAGTGCCTGAGCGGGGTGCTGCGCCGGACGGACACCGCCGCCCGGCTCGGCGGCGACGAGTTCGTCGTCCTGCTGGACGGCGGGTCCCCCGAGGCCGCGGAACAGGCGGTCGAGCGGATCCACGCGGCGCTCGCCGTCCCGTTCGAGATCGACGGCCACATGGTGCGGGCCTCGGCGAGCATCGGCGTCGCCCGTACGAGCCGGGCACCGGTCGACCCGGACGACCTGCTGCGCCGTGCCGACCATGCGATGTACGAGCAGAAACTGCGTACCCGGGGCATCCCGTACCGGCCCACGGGAACCCGGGGGTGACGTGCTGGCGGGTCACCCGGCCGGGCTGGTCGCCGTCACGAAGCCTCCGCCGGAGGGCACAGCGCCGGTCGAACCCGTGGCCGAGGGATGCGGCGCGAAGTGCGCCTGGTGGTGGTGGGCGGCGACGAGGGCGGCAGCCAGTCCCGGATCGATGAGCGGACGGTGATAGGTGTCACTGACTTCGGCGAGGGGGTGTTCCCCGACGGCCCAGCCCGCGTCCGCGAGCACCCTCGCCGGGTCCGGCGTCCCGGACCTGCTGGGCGGCCCGGCCTGGGGAATGCCCGGCAACGCCGTCGCGCGCTCGACGACGGCACACGACCCGGGAGCGGACAGGGCGACGATCCCCTCGAACAGGTCCTCCTGGAGACCGGCGTTCAGGTACGGCAGGAGGCCTTCGACGATCCAGGTCACCGGGCGCGTGGTGTCCAGCCCGGCCGCGCGCAGAGCCTCCCGCCAGTCGCTGGTGACGTCCACGGGGACGTTGTGGCAGGTGCAGGCGGGGGTGAACCCCGCGGCGGCGAGCGCCCGGTCCGTGAACGCCAGAACGGACGCCTGGTCGACCTCGAAGACCGTGGTGCCGTCGGCCCAGGCCAGGCGGTACGCGCGCGTGTCCAGTCCCGCGCCGAGCAGGACGACCTGCCCGGTCGGCGAACGCCGCAGCCAGTCGTCGACGAAGCGCGTGCGCAGGCCGACGTGCACGGAACCGACGAGGAACAGGAGCTGCTGCTGGGGGACCGACCCCGGGTCGTCGGGCCACGCGAGGGGGAACCGCACCGGGACGTCGGCCGCCTCGACGAGCAGCGCCGCGAAGGGGTCGTCGACGAGCCGGTCGTCGCGGGACGACTCGACAGCCCGGGCCGCCGCGGCGGCTACCGCCGCGGCCGACACTCCATATCCCAGATCGCTCACCGTCCACCGCCTTCCGGGCCCTTCGACGGGCCTCACCCCCCACAGCCTGTCACCGACCACCGTCTGTGGACGTCAACCTGGTGGGGTGGCGAGCCGGTTCCTGCCCTGTCCAAGGGTGCCTATCCTGACCAGGTATCGGTCATGGGCCGACCTTCGACGAGATGAGGCTCCGATGTCCTCGGACCAGTTACCTTCCTCTCCCTCCGGACCAGCACCCCGTTCCTCCGGACCAGCACCCCGTTCCTCCGGACCAGCACCCCGGACAGCTGATTTCGATCCAGCCCGTCAGCTGGACATCATCACGAAGGCGATGGCGAAAGGGTCTTTCTGCGTCTTCGCGACCTCCTCGGCCAAGAACCGGCCGCACGCCGTGGGCGTGAGCTACGCCGCCGTCGGACTGGACGTCTATCTTCTGGTCAGCGAAGACTCGATCAAGGTCCGAAACGTTCGGGAGAACCCCTCCGTCGCCGTCTGCATCCCCGTGCGGAAATACCCCTTCGGGCCGCCGATGGCCGTGCAGTTCCAGGGCGAGGCCCAGATCCTTCGCCCCGACGACCCCGGCGTCAAGGACCTCATCGCCGCCGGACGTCTGCGGCGCATCACCGCCCTCGGCGCCCTCGACCATCCCGGTGTCTGTTTCCTGAAGATCACTCCACGTCGGAGGGTCTCGTCCTACGGGCTGGGGATCTCCCTGATCCAGCTCGTCAAGGACATCGGGCAGGGGGCGCGGAGCGTGGCCCTGTCCTGAGCGGGGCCACGCTCCCCGGCCTGTGACCGGCTGGTCAGGGGGTCACTCGGGGACCCTGCGGTAGGCGCCGTCGCTGGCACTCGTCGCCATCGAGGCGTAGGCGCGCAACGCGGCAGATATCGGGCGGTCCCGGTCGATCGGGGTGTACGGCGTGGGACGTCGCTCCGCGGCCTCGCGACGGCGCTCGATCTCGTCGTCCGGGACGTTGAGAGCGATCGTCCGGGCGGGGATGTCGATCGAGATCTCGTCGCCGGTCTCGACGAGGGCGATCAGGCCACCGGACGCGGCCTCCGGGGACACGTGGCCGATCGAGAGGCCCGACGTCCCGCCGGAGAACCTGCCGTCCGTGATCAGGGCGCACGCCTTGCCCAGGCCCCGGCCCTTGAGGAAGGACGTCGGGTAGAGCATCTCCTGCATGCCGGGGCCGCCCTTCGGGCCCTCGTAGCGGATGACGACGACGTCACCGGCGACCACCTGCTTGCCGAGGATGCCGTCGACCGCCTGCTCCTGGGACTCGAAGACCCGCGCCGGACCGGTGAACGTCCACAGCTCCTCCGCCACTCCGGCGGTCTTGACGACGCAGCCGTCCGGGGCGAGGTTGCCGACGAGGATCGCCAGACCGCCGTCCGCCGTGTAGGCGTGCCCGGCCGAGCGGATACACCCGTTCTCGGCGTCCGTGTCGAGCGTCGCCCACCGGTTGCTCGTCGAGAAGGGCTGTGTCGTCCGCACCCCTCCCGGCGCCGCGTGGAAGAGCTCGATCGCCTCCGGGGTCGCCTTGCCGCCCCGGACGTCCCACGCCGAGAGCCAGGTGCCGAGGTCACCCGCGTGCACGGCCCGGACGTCGCGGCGCAGCGCCCCGGCCCGGTCGAGCTCCCCGAGCAGGGCGGGGATGCCGCCGGCCCGGTGGACGTCCTCCATGTGGTACTTCGCGCTGTTCGGTGCGACCTTCGACAGGCACGGGACCCGCCGCGAGATCGCGTCGATGTCGCCGACGCCGAAGTCGATCCCGGCCTCCCGGGCCGCTGCGAGCAGGTGGAGCACGGTGTTCGTCGAACCGCCCATCGCGACGTCCAGGGCGATCGCGTTCTCGAAGGCGGGCCGGGAGGCGATCGACTTGGGCAGGACGGAGGCGTCGTCCCCCTGGTAGTACCGCTCGGCGAGTTCGACGATCAGCGAGCCCGCCCGCTCGAACAGGGCCCGGCGGGCGGTGTGCGTCGCCAGGATCGAGCCGTTGCCGGGCAGGGCGAGACCGATCGCCTCGGTGAGGCAGTTCATCGAGTTCGCGGTGAACATGCCGGCGCACGAGCCGCAGGTGGGGCACGCGGACCGCTCGATCGTGCCGAGCAGGTCGTCGCTGATCCGGTCGTCGGCCGACGCGCTCATCGCGTCGATCAGGTCGAGTTTGGGGTGGACCAGGCCGTCGACGGCCGTGGTCTTGCCCGCTTCCATCGGGCCGCCGGACACGAACACCGTCGGGATGTTCAGCCGCAGCGCCGCGAGGAGCATGCCCGGGGTGATCTTGTCGCAGTTCGAGACGCAGACCAGGGCGTCGGCGCAGTGGGCGTTCACCATGTACTCGACCGAGTCGGCGATCAGTTCGCGGCTGGGCAGCGAGTAGAGCATGCCCCCGTGGCCCATGGCGATGCCGTCGTCCACGGCGATCGTGTTGAACTCGCGCCCGACGCCGCCCGCCGCGGCCACGGCGTCCGCGACGAGCCCGCCCATGTCCTTGAGGTGGACGTGACCCGGTACGAACTGGGTGTAACTGTTCGCGATCGCGACGATCGGCTTGCCGAAGTCGTCGTCGGTCATGCCGGTGGCGCGCCAGAGGGCGCGGGCGCCGGCCATCATCCGACCGTGGGTCGAGGTCCGGGAGCGAAGCTCAGGCATGGCGACATCGTGCCACTTCGCCTGCTGCCCGGTGCGTCTGGGGCGGGCGGCGGCACGTTGTCCGGGTTACCGTGGAGAAATGATCGACTTCACCACCGGGTCCTTGGTCAAACTCCGCGCCTGCTCGCTGGAGGAGGTGGGGGGCGAGGTGCAGCCCCTGCTGATCCAGGGGGAAGGCCTGATCCACGCGTTCCGCGGGGTGCGTGACTTCGTCGTCTTCACCGACAAACGCTTGATCGTCGTCAACATCCAGGGGATGACGGGCAAGAAGAAGGACTTCACCTCCCTGCCCTACAGCAGGATCCAGGCGTTCTCCGTCGAGACGGCGGGCACCTTCGACCTCGACGCCGAACTCGACCTGTGGTTCAGCGGCCTCGGCAACGTGCGCCTCGAGTTCAAGGGCCGCTCGGACATCCGCCGGATCGGGCAGATGATCGCCCACTACGTCCTGTAGGACGGCGCCCCAGCCGTGCGACCTTCGTGATCCGTGCCGTGCTCGCCGTATCTGATCGTCGGTGTCTCCCCTCCGTGATCGTGGGGGCGGCGCCGGAGGGGATGTCACACACCGCCGTCGCTCCCCGTCCACACGGTTCGCGTCCATCACCGGTTCGCGTCCATCACCGGTTCGCGTCCATCACCGGTTCGAGCGGGGAGAGGTACATGTCGGAGGCATCGAGCGCATTCGTCAGGTCGGTGCGGGACGAGGCGAAGCGACGGTCGGAATGGGCCGGCCGCGTCGTGAGGGAGGTCGAGGAACGCCGGGTAGCGGCCGAAGAGGCCGGGTACAACTTCACCGGCGTCACGTCGGAGCAGCTGTGGGGGAAGCTCGCCCGGACCAACAGCCCGTTCGTCACGACGCAGGGGTGGACCTCCTCCTCGTCGAGCCCCGGGCTGATCGACTACACGATGGGCATCACCAATCCGGATCAGACGACGGCGTACGCGGTGTTCGCCCACGTCTTCGTCGGGCCCGCGGGCGTCGCCCAGACCGTCGACGGCGCCCTGGCCGCCGTCGACACGCGGTTCCCGCGGCTGACGGAACCGGCGTTCGACGGACTGGTCATCGGAGCCGGTGAGAGCACGACCCTCCACTTCATGCTGGAGATCCCGGCCGATCTGCAGGCGAGCAACTACCTCGGCAACGCCGTCCTGTTCACCACGGTCTGGAACGATCCGGCGACCTACCTCGACCGGTCGCTGTTCATCTTCTCGGTGGGCTGAGCCCTCGATCACGTCTGCCCCGAGAGACCATGATCACCCGGAACGAAATGATTGATCACCCGGAACGAAATGACGAGAAAATCGGGGAAAAGACCACTGTTGATCAATCACTTTGTTCCGGGTAAACCGCTCCAGAATGATCGCGGCTGGCCAGGGTCAGGCGGGACCGAGGAGATCCCATCGGTTGCTGGCGATGTCGAGGAAGACCACGACACGGCCGTAGGCCTCGGTGCGGGGTTCTTCGAGGAATCGGACATCGGCGGTGCGCAGGCGCTCGTACCAAGCGGTGAAGTCGTCGACCCGCAAGAAGAACCCGACGCGTCCGTTCCGTCGGCAGCGCTGGGTGCTGGGTTCTTGTTGGTCGAAGGCAGGACGTCGAGGACGTCGAAGGTGAGGTCACCCGCTTTCCCTCAGCGATCGACACGGTGACCGCGGTGCCGACGGCCGGATTGACGGAGAGGGCTGCTTCGGGCCAGGACGTACGCGGCGACGCTCGGTAGGCGAAGCATCCCGTCGGCCTCCGACTCCTCCACCCGACTTCGCAGGTGGCGGTACACCCGTTCCCGGGTAGGTGGATCCTGCGCCAGATAGGCCTGGCCCGTCGAGCCGACCCCGCCGGCGATCCCTGTCCACCAGTCCTCCCACGACACCACCCAGTCCCAGGCCAGCTCGCGGGACCGCACCGGTTCCAGCCCGGCCTGACGGGTCAGACCGATCAGACCCGGGACCGTCCGCTCGAAGTCCCTCCCGGCAGGAAGACCCCCACCACGTTCCGGCACGACCTTCGCTGCCTGCAACGCCTCCATCATCAGCGCGGACTGCGCCGTCCGCCCGCTCACCCACACCGTCAGGGCGACCACCCCGCCCGGACGGACCACCCTGGCCAGTTCCCTGACGGCGGCTCGCGGATCGGACACGCAGTTGATGACGAAGTTGGCCACCACCGCCTCGAAAACCCCGGACGCGAAACCCAGCCGCGGCAACGCACCCCGCACCCATCGCACCGGCAGACCGGCGCATGAGGTCTGCGCCTCGGCCAGCATCTGCTCAGCCGCGTCCACGGCCGTCACAGACCACCCGGCCTCCGCCGCCCGCCGGGACACGTTCCCCGTCCCGCATCCGGCATCCAGAAACGGCCCCGACCCGGGCGACCCAAGGTCGGCAAGGACGGTCTCCACCGTGCCGGCGCACAACTGGGCGAACGATTGCCGATACACCTGGGCAACCGTCGACCACCTCTCATGATCTCCCACCCGGCCAACCTAGCCGACAGCTTCCACGGGGTCTCCGGCCCTCCGTTCCCCTTGTCCTTGGGCCCGGTCCCGGCACATAGTGATCGCGTGACGGTCCCCTTCCTCCTCACCTCCTTGATCGTGGTCGCGACTCCGGGGACCGGGGTTCTCCTCACCATCGCCGCGGGCCTTCGCCACGGCGCCCGTCGTGGAGCGGTCACCGCTCTCGGATGCACTCTCGGAATCGTCCCTCACCTGATCGCCGCGATCACGGGGGCTGCGGCCCTGCTGCGGGCAGGCGGCCTGGCCTTCGAGGCGCTGAAGATTCTCGGAGTCGGGTACCTGCTCGTCATGGCCTGGACGACCTGGCGGGACACCGGCGCGCTCGCCGTCCCAGCCATGGTGGAGCGTGACCGTCCCACCATGGTCCGGGCGGTCGTCACCGCGGTTCTGGCGAACCTGCTCAACCCCAAACTCACGATCTTCTTCTTCGCCTTCCTTCCCCAGTTCGTCGACCCGGGGTCTACCCGCCCGATCCTCGACATGCTGTTCCTGAGCGCCGTCTTCATGGGTATGACCCTGGTGGTGTTCGTGCTCTACGGCTTCTTCGCCGCCGCGGCCAGGACACGCCTGATCGAACGCCCGGTCGTCGTCGACCGTCTCCGGAAGGTCTTCGCCGTCAGCTTCCTCGGCCTCGCCGGGAAACTCGCCACCACCCGGTGACGCTCCGGGGCCACCCGGAAGCCGTCGACACTGATGCCTTTCCGCGCAGCGGCTTGTGGCTGTGGGTGGCCGAATAGCCTGATCATGAGGTTCGGGACCCGGGTCGAGCTGGTTTTCGATGGAGCGCGCCCCTCTCACCCCTCGATCGCACACTGGGAGCGCCTCACCGACGCCGATACCGGGTATCTGACCCGTCGCCCCGGCCTGGCGCGATCAGTGTGTGCAGCTGCTGTCGGGATCGCGACGGTAAGTGCACACACTGATCTCCAGCGGCCTGCGTATCGGATCCGCTATCCGATCCTCGACTCTCGATCATCCAGTACCGCGATCTGTTGCACGGACAACCGCCGCCGCCCCGCCGCCAGCCTCACCTTCCGGGCAGGCCCGATGAAGGTTGTTTCGGGGCCGCCGTCGACACCTCCGGCAGCGTGCTCCCGGAAGTCGCCGCGGGGGCTGCGGGGGCTGCGGAGAGCGATCATCCCGTACGAGGGGAGAAAGCGCTGGTCAGACGAGCGCGCCCGGCAGGGATCGAACCTGCGACCGTCGGATTAGAAGGACTGAGCCCCCCATCCTGCCTGGTGACGGGTAGGTGGTCCCGTGCCTGGTCAGAGCGGGTTTCGCCA
>JAUPKQ010000185.1 GCA_030837345.1 Actinomycetota bacterium
GTAGGTCTGACGGCCGGCGACGACGAGCGAGGCGGCGGCCAGCCGCTCGGGCGGCACCGCGGTGCGCAGCCCGCTCTCGAGCAGGCATCCGCAGGCGATGACGATGGCGGCGCCGAGGGACATCGCCAGCAGCGTGGCGACGAAGCCCCCGCGGCGGCGTCGCAGGGTGCGGACGGCGATCCGGAACATCACAGGGTCCTCACCGTGGGCGAAGGAGTGTCCGTCCCGGAGCCGTGCGACGCGTCGAGGTGGGTCATCCGCTCGGCCACGGCCGCGGGGGTGGGATGGGGGAGCCGCCCCACGAACCGCCCGTCGGCCAGGAAGAGCACCTGCTGCGCATGGGCGGCGGCGACGGGATCGTGGGTGACCATCACGACGGTCTGCCCCACCTGTTGTGACGTGTCACGCAGCAGGGCCAGGACTTCGCGGGCCGTCCGGGAGTCGAGCGCACCGGTCGGCTCGTCGGCGAAGAGGACGGCGGGCCGGGTGATCAGCGCCCGGGCGATGGCCACCCGCTGCTGCTGCCCGCCGGAGAGCTGCTCGGGGAGGTGTCCGGCGCGCTCGCGCAGCCCGAAGTGCTCCAGGAGCGCGGTCACCGCGCCGGGCCCGGGACGACGGCCCGCGAGTTCCAGCGGCAACTCGACGTTCTGCGCCACGGTGAGCGCGGGCAGCAGGTTGAAGGACTGGAACACGAAGCCGATCCGGTCACGGCGCAACTCGGTGAGCCGGGTCTCGTCGAGATCGGCCAGCTCCTGGCCGCCCAGCCGCACCGACCCGGACGTCGGCCGGTCCAGACCCGCCGCGCACTGCAGGAAAGTGCTCTTGCCGGATCCGGACGGACCCATCACCGCTGTGAAACCGCCACGGGGCAGATCGAGGGTGACTCCGGCCAGGGCGCGGACCGCGTTCTCGCCGGAGCCGTACACCTTGTGGACGTCCTTGAGGGCGATGACAGGGTCATGGGTAGTGCGCTCGGGACTCAACATGTGTTCTCCCGTCATGACGACGGCGCCTGTCGCACCGTCCCTACGAGAAGGTTAGGCGGATCACGATCATGTTCCCATGGCTTTGGATACCGGTTTGGAGGTGGAGTTACTTCCACCTCTACCCACGGGAGCGGAGACGGTTGTTGAGATAGGCGAGAACGGCGAGAACCGCCAATTTGGGAACCCAAGGCTACGAGTAACCCGAGCCCTGTGTCCGCGCGGAGACGACGGAATCGCCGTCACCCTGGTCGGTGCCGTCGAGCTGTACCCCCGCCCGGACACGGACCAGGACCCCTACGCGGTGAGATAGTTACATCCGGACAGGGTATTCACAAAGATCGACTGTCCCGCTCCGCTGCGTGAACAGCGCAGATCGCAAGCCGGTCCAGTCGTTCGGAACGGAGGCGAGCGTGTTGCGGGTACCGGATCCCGGCACGCTTCTTCGCGTTGCCTCCCCGTCAGGGGTTACCGGGTGGGGAAAACGGGGCGGAGACTTCCCGGGACTCGCGGGCCTTTGTTTCTTCGGTCACATGGTGATTCCAGACAATCATCACCGGGCCTGGGGGATTGTCCAGGGGGATTCGATGGGCGACATCACGAACGATTGCGGATACGACCGCGGGAACGATTCCGGAGCCGGTCGCCGGTCGCCCGGCCAGAGAGCGTCTCGCCGGTGCCTGGCCGGGACGGTGATCTTGCTGATCTGCGGTCTCCAGCCCGCGGCGGCATCGCCCGGACCCGTGGCGGCGTCCGGTCCTCCGGTCTCCCCGGCGGCTGGCTCCCGGACGGCGGGGCCCGATACGGGCAGCCTGGTGACCCTGCCGACCGGAGACACCGTGCGCGTGACACACCGCGACGGGCAGGCCCAGGTGTCCCTGAACGACGGGCGCGGCAAGGCCAAGGCCGCGGTGGTGCGCCGGGTGGGGGAGAAGGTCTACGTCTTCCCGGTCGACGCGAGGGAAGCCCTGCTGAAAGGGACCCTCGACCGGGAGGCCTTCGAGGTGACCGGCAAGGCCGCGGCCGCACAGGCCGCTTCCCCCAGCGCCGCCAAGGGCGACACGCTGGTCGTCCGCACGGACGGCACGGCGGCGGCGACCCCCGGGGAGCAGCTCTACGACGTCGACGTGACGGTTCTGGACCGCAAGGGCCGCCCGGCGGCCGTGATCTGGGGGATCTCGGCGTTCCGGGCCGAGGTCGGCGCCTCCCGGTCCGTCCTCGGACCGCTTACCGACGCCGGGGTGCAGCGTTTCCGCCTGTCCGCGGGGACGTGGGTCTTCTACGGCGAGATCGCCACCGAGAACGGGGACCGGCGCGAACTCGTCCAGGTCTTCCGGACCGGGGTACGCCTTCCCGTCTCCGGGACCGGCCCGCTGCCGGTCGTCCTCGACGGGCGCAAGGCGGTTCCGGCGGCTTTGGACGTCACCGGGCTCGGCGCCACGAAGGTCGTGGAATCCAGCCAGGGGTTCAGCTGGAGCATTGACTACGGCGACGGAGGAACCGGTGGTGTCTCCTCCGGCATCCTCGGTGACGCGCAGAGCGACGTCTACCTGACCCCCGTGCCCGCCGTGACGGAGCCGGGGTTCCAGTATCACCAGGTGGTGTACCGGCGGCTGCCGGACGCCGGGCTGCGCCTGGATACCGCGGCCGGGCCGGTCACCTTCGACCTCGACATGATGCGTCCGGATGACCGCGTCCAGGGGACCCGCACCCTGCGGCTGGTCCCGATCACCCCCTCGCAACCAGCGGACGACGCCCTCCCGGGGGACACCCTCGCCCTCGCGGAGGTCAGCGAGAAGTCCGGCTTCAAGAACGGCGACACGGCGATTGCCGCCGCCGTCGCGCGGAAGGCGGCAGCCGTCGTCCTGTGGTCGGCCGACCACCGCTATTACTCCCTGAAACCGCAGACGGACCCGCCCTTGCCGGTCCTGACCCCGACCGCGGACACCGTCTTCAGCCGCGCCCTCGCCACCGGAGCGACGACCGGCACCCTGACCGTGGACCAGTGGAACCACCCGACCGTGGCTCTCGCCCGCCACGCCACCGGCCAGATCCCGGCACAGCTGACCGCCACGTATCCGAAGGAGCGGCTGGCCCGCGTCCGTCACGTCTACCGCTCCCAGCCCGACGTGACCTACGGGCGGCACTCACTGGTCTCGGCTCTGGGCACCGCCTTCAGCACCGTGCGGTTCGTCAGGTTCGGGACGGACCGGATCGACTACGTGACCCCGGACTTCCCCTGGACGGGCCAGGTCAACCGCTCGATCGGCGGTTGGCGTCGGGGAGCCTGGTACTCGACGACGTCGCGGACGTTCGCCGCCGGCCGGGAGACGGCGCAGGACTGGGGCGGACCGGTGCAGCGCTCGTCGGTCATGGCCGACGAGTACAACAGCTGGGTCGTCCGGGTCGCCGGGAACCGGATCACCGGCTACGTCTCCTCCTGGACCGACGGCGCCGGACACCCCTCCTCCCCCGGCGACCAGGAGAAGGTGCGGTGGCGGATCGCTTCGGAGGGCACCCAGATCGCGTCCGGCACCACCGACGGGTTCCAGGGGTCCACGGCGATCGAGGGGAGGCACCGCTACGAGCTCGCCTACGACACCGCCAGGCCGACCGGAACGGGTGCCGACGGGACCGTGAGCCGTACGGTCTGGGGCTTCCCGATGGAGACGAACGAGGACGACGGGGACATCGACGATCGCCGGGTCGGACGGGTCGTCCCGATGCTCAGCGTCGACCCGGAAGTCCCGGTGGACGCGCGGGGCACCGTCCCCGCCGGAACGAGGCTGACGTTCGACGTCGACGGCAACGTCGTCGCCACCCCGGCGGCCCGCTTGGAGACCGTGAAGGTGTGGACCTGGGCCCAGGGTGCCCCGCGGGACGCCCGCACCGAGGCGACCTCCGTCGAGCGGGTCGACGGCGACACCTTCCGGGTCACGATCCCCTCGCCGAAAGCCCCGGCGGGGAGCGCCGTCGGCCTGAGGATCGTGGCCACGGGATCCGGCGAGACGTCGATCGACCAGACGGTGGAGGCCGCCTTCACCCTGCGCTGACGCGCTGAGCGGCCACGCACTCCGAGGGCTGGGTCCGCGTCTTTGAGAGTCTATTTTCACATTCTCTGAGGAAGTTATGATTGTGCGGAACGCCCTCTCCGGGTGAAGGTGGAGGTGCCGGCGGGCCGGTCGTGCTTCTGGTGCGAGCCCCCCCGGAGCCCAAGAACCTTGACGACCGAAGGGTGTCCTGTGAGCGGGTTCGGTATCTCGCCGAGATTCAATCACATCGCTATCCAGACCGATGACCTCGATTCTACGATCAGCTGGTACGAGGCGTTTCTCGGCGTCACGGTCGAATGGTCGCTCGACAGCTTCTCCCCGTTGACGCGTCATCGTCTCCCGGGGATCAGGAAGCTCGTCGAACTGAAAATCGGAGATTTGCGGATCCATGTTTTCGACAGGGCGGACCACAGCCGGGAGGGTCCGCGTCCGCTCGATTACCAGTTTCAGCACGTCGGCATATCCGTCGAGTCGTCCGAAGACCTCGTCCGATTGCGCGAGAGGTGGTTCCTCGCCCGTGAACGGATCGACGTTCGCTGGAACCGTCCCGATCCCCCCTCGGATATCGTCACCGACGCGGACGGGGTGAGCAGTCTCTATCTCCTGGACCCGAACGGGCTGGAGCTGGAGTTCCTCTACCCGGGTGAGGGGCTTGCCCATGAGTGACAGTCCCGTGACCCTGCAGCCGGGGGTCCTGGCGATGCCCCGCGTCGGTGAGCCTTTCGGGGTGGTCGACGACCCACCCGTCCGGGTGCCGCTGGCCGGACGGGTAGTCCGTGGCTACGACGTCCTGGGAACGAGGTGCGCCGACGAACGGCGGCTGTTCCGGTTCCGCTGGATCCTCGGACACCAGATGTGTTTCCTCCTGTGGCGAGTGCTCGGCGACGTCACGCACCGGGGCTCCGGGGAAAAGCCCGACCCGCGATCGCTGGAACTGATGGCGGCCTGCGTGGACGGCTACAGCTCGGCGATGCTCTACGCCTCGACAGTCCCCCGCGCCCATTACCAGATCCACCTCCGGGTAAGTATGGCGTTGCAGCACCCGTCCTTCAGCGGGGCGTGGGCGGCGGACTACCGGCCGATCCGCTGGATCTTCCGTAACCGGGCACCCTGGCAGGCGGACGGATCGTGCCCGGCCCTCGCCCGGGCGATAGCCCGGAATCACGTCGTACACGACCGTGTCGCAGACCATCTCGTACCCCAGGGACACTCGTTGCTCCAAGAGTCGGCCGGTCACCCCGGGACGGCTGCCCCCGGCGAGAAAGAGGACCTGTACGACAACTACTTCCTCGTCATCCGGCGACCGGTCAATCGTCCCGCGTTTCTCACGCAGTTCGACTCCCGCGTCGGGGCGCTCTCCGCCGACCTCGCCGCCCACGGGTTCTTCCCCGAGATCGAGGGGCGGCACCATCCGATTCCGGAGTCGGAGACCGGGCCGACGAAGGATCTTGTCGCCGATGCCCTGAGACCTCTCCTCCGGGCGAGACAGCTCATGGCCGAGGAGCGGTTCGCCGAGGACCAGATCCCGGAGGACACCCGCCGATGAGACACGGAGTCGTGCTGCTCCCGGAGCACCGGTGGCGGGACGCGGAGGAACGATGGCGTCTCGTCGAGCGCCTCGGGTACCACCACGCCTGGACCTACGACCACCTGATGTGGCGCTGGTTCGCCGGCCGCCGATGGTTCGGCGCGGTCCCCACGCTGGCCGCGGCGGCGACGGCCACCCGGAGCGTCGCGCTCGGCATCCTGGTGGCGACGCCGAACTTCCGTCACCCCGTCACACTGGCGAAAGACCTGGTCACTCTCGATGACATCGCCGGAGGGCGACTGGTCTGCGGGCTGGGTGCCGGGGCCCCAGGTCCGGACGACGGGATCCTCGGCCAGCCGCCGGTCCCCGGACGACCCGGGCGGACCGGGCGTTTCGAGGACTTCGTCGAACTGCTCGACGAGGTGCTTGTCAGGGGGGACGTCGACCGGACAACGTCCTCGTTCTCGGCGGTCGGGCTGACCTTCCACCCACGGGCCGGAGCGGGACGCCGCACCCCGTTCGCGATCGCCGCGACCGGTCCGCGAGGTATGGCGCTCGCGGCGCGTTTCGGCGAGTACTGGGTGACGTCGGGGCCTCCGGGGGACTTCCGCGCGCGGCCGCTGGCCGAGGTGGTGCCCGTGGTCCGTGAGCAGATCCGGAAGCTGGTCACCACCTGCGAACGGGCGGGCCGGGATCCCTCCACGCTGCGCAGGCTGTTCGTCGCCGACGCGGCTGCCGGCGGGGTGACGGCCTCGGTCGCCGCCTACGAGGACGCCGTCGGGGTGCTGGAGAGCCTCGGCATCACCGACCTCGTCGTCCACTGGCCACGGCCCGATCAGCCCTACCAGGGTGACGAACGGGTCCTGGCCGACTTCGCCGAGAAGAATCTGGCGGGCCGGACATGAAAGTGACCACGGTGGACATGTTCGGTGACGTCCCGGGGCGCGGAAGTCAGCTGGACGTGATCATTCCTGAGGGCCCCTGCGACGGGGCCGTGGTGCGGGAGATCGCGGCCCGGGCGCGGATCGCCGTCGCCGACGAGAGCGCGCTGGTGACATGGAGATCCCGCGAACGACGGGCGTTCTCCTCGCGGATCTTCGCTTCGGACGGCGAGACGTCCCTGGGCACCCACTCCGTCGCGGGGGTCGCGGCCTGCCTCGTCGGACGGGGGCTCCTGCCCATGGGTGACGTCGAACGCATCGCGCCGGACGGGCGCGCGAGGGTCCGGACGGACGGGCGGGCGGTCTCGATCCGTTTCGAGGGTTCTCTGATTCACGGAACGCTCCCGCACGTTCCCCGGGATCTCGGGGTGCCCTCCGGAGCGGGACGCGCCGGGGAACGGGAACTCCTGGTCGGGTGCGGCGTCGGTCGATCGCTCACCCTGTGGCGGGTCGACCAGGACCCCCGGTCCCTGCCTCCCCCGGACGCCGGCCGGATGCGGGATCTCGGGCTGACCGACCTGACGGCGTTCCGGTGGGACGAGGCGTCGCGCGAGGTGGTGGCGAGGGTGTTCGCGCCGGGGTTCGGCATCCCCGAGGACCGGGGATGCCTTCCGGCCGCGGCCTCTCTCGGTGCCGCCGCGCTGCGGCTGACCTCCGGTGGCGCGGAACCCTTGACGATCCGGCAGGTGACCGCGCGGGGTACCGAGTCGGTCTTCCTCTGCGAGGGATCGGTCCGTGACGGCGTCGCCCGGCTGCGGATCACCTCGCGGGTGTGGGTGGCGACGACGGACACGCCGTGGGGGACGGGGACCGGAAGGAGCCGCGGGTGATGACTGATCTGTCGACTCTCACGGCCGAGGCACGCCGCCGGGACGCCGCCGATCCTCGCTTCGGCCGGCCCGGCGCCTATCTGACATCGGGGATCGCCCACCTCAACGGGAACTCGCTCGGCCCTCCTCGGGCGAGCCTGTCCGGGGAACTCGAGCGGGCCGTCTCGAAGCAGTGGGCCCGTCGCCAGGTCGGGGCCTGGTTCCGGGAGGGATGGCTCGATCTGCCTCGGTCGGTCGGGGACAAGCTGGCCGTGCTCCTCGGGGCGGGCCCCGGACAGATCGTCGTCGCCGGAGAGACGACGTCGACGACGCTGTTCAACGTTCTCACCGCCGCCTGCCGCCTGCGTGACGACCGTTCGGTGCTGCTCGCGGAGACCGGGGCCTTCCCCACGGATCTCTACATCGCCGCGTCGGTGTCCACGCTCCTGGGCCGGCGTCTCCACGTCGTGCCCGGAACGGGGATCGAGACCTTCCTGCGGGAGGAAGGACACCGTGTCGCGGTGGCCCTCCTGGCACCCGTCGACTTCCGGACGGGGGAGCGCCGGGACGTCGCGGCGGCGACGGCCGGGTGCCACGCCGCGGGGGCGGTCACCGTGTGGGACCTGAGCCACGCGGCCGGGATCCTTCCCGTCCGGCTCGACGGCGACGAGGTCGACCTCGCGGTCGGCTGCGGCTACAAGTACCTCGGTGGCGGTCCCGGCGCCCCGGCGTTCGCCTACGTCGCGCGGCGGTGGCAGTCCCGGGTGGACTTTCCCCTCTCCGGGTGGCACGGTCACGCCGAGCCGTTCGCCCTGAGGCCCGAGTTCGAACCGGCGTCCGGTATCGACCGCGCCCGGACCGGGACGCCTTCGGTGCTCGGCCTCCTCGCCCTGAACCACGCCCTTGACCCCCTGCTGGATGTCGGCACCGAGGCGCTGTACGGCCGCAACCGCTCCCTGGCGGAGTTCTTCCTGGACTGCCTGGAGTACCGGAACCCGGGACTGCTGTCCCACCTGATCACCCCACGGGAGCCGGAACGCCGTGGCGGGCATCTCGCCTTCCGGGTCCCGGACGCCGACGCGGCCGCTGAGACGCTGCGGGAGCGAGGGGTGCTCGTCGACGCTCGCCCGCCCGATCTGCTCCGGTTCGCCTTCGCGCCGCTCTACGTGACCCACGAACACGTCGTCCGTGCGGCGTCCGGGTTCTGCGATCTCCTGGAGGGACTGTCGTGACCCCGGCCTTCGAGTACGTCACCTACGGTCGCATGGACGAACTGCACCAGTTGCAGAGCCCCCGGACCGGTGCCCGGGCGGAGCTGAACTTCATCCTGCTCAGCCAGGCGGAGGAACTCCTGTTCCGGGCCGTCGGTGACGACCTGCACACCGCCAGGGAGGCCCTCGGGGGCGACCGGGTCGAGGACGCGTGCGCCGCCCTGGCGCGAGCCGCCCGGACCCAGCGCGCCCTGCTCGCGTGCTGGGAGCCGATGAACGGCATGACCGCGGACGAGTTCGTCGCGTTCCGCGAGGTGCTGAAGAACGCCTCCGGCGAACAATCCGTCACCTACCGATCCCTGGAGTTCCTCCTGGGGAACCGGCCGGAACGGCATGTGGGGACCGTCCGCCGGGAAGGCACCCCGCTCCTGGCGGAGGAACTCGGCAGACCCTCGTTGTACGACACCGCTCTGGTCTGGCTGGCCGGCCGGGGATGTCTCGATCCGTCCGCCACGCCCCGCGCTCCCTGGGCCCGCCAGCACGAGCTGAGGGCGGAGATCGAGGACGCCTGGCTGGAGATCTACCGGGATCCCGGAACCCATCCACAGGAATTCCGCCTGGCGGAGGGCCTGCTCGAAGTCGCCTATCAGTTCTCCCTGTGGCGGGCCGCTCATCTGCTCGTCGTCGAACGGATGCTCGGGGGTAAAGGGGGGACCGGCGGAACCGACGGTGCCTCCTGGCTCCGGGTCATCAACGAACACCGATTCTTCCCGGAGCTGTGGACGTTCCGGACGAGACTCTGAACACGACGGTGACGGTCGACCAGCATCGACCGGTGAAGGGAAGTCATGACACGGCCAATGGCGAAACGGCTCGGCGAGGAAATGGCGCTCGAAGCTCTCCATGAATCGAGGAAGCGGTGTGATGAGGACCGGCTTTTCACCCTGGCCCTGATGTCTTGCCGGCCCTGCCGGCTGATGTCGATCACTCAGGTGGTCGACCCGCGGGTCCTCTACGACCACTACCTCCACGTGACCTCGCCTTCCGACGGGGTCCGCCGCCACCTGAAGGACCTCGCCCCCACTGGTCTCTTCGTGCTGGAGGCGCCGTTGACGGTGACGGGCGAGGCCCTGTCATGACCGCCGGACCGGATCTCACACAACTCGTCCCCGCGCTGTTCGGGTTCGCTGCCTTCCAGCAGCTGAGGGCGGCGTCGGAACTCCAGCTCGTCGAGTACCTCACCCTGAACGGGCCCTCGACCTGCGACGAGGTCGCCGAGGGCCTCCGTCTTCCCGAGATCTCCGCCCGACGGCTCCTGCTGGGGACGACCGCTCTCGGTATCACGGTGCGGACGTCCGGCCGGTACTCCCCGAGCGCCCCGATCCGAGCCGCGGTCGAGGACGGTACCTGGCGGCTCATCCGCGGCGTCATCGACTTCCAGCACGGGCTGTCGTATCCGGCGGCCCGGCGCTACCCGGAGTCGCTGAGGACCGGCCGGAACGAGGGACTGGGACAGCTACCGGGGAGCGGAGACGACCTCTACACCCGGCTCGGCCAGACACCCGAGCTTGAGAACCTGTTCTACCGGGGGATGCACTCCTGGTCCGAACTCTCCAACCCGGTTCTCCTGGACCAGGTGGACTACGGCGGGGTGACGGATCTCCTGGACGTCGGCGGTGGCGACGCCGTCAACGCGACGGCTCTCGCCCGGGCCCACCCGCACCTGAAGGTGACCGTCCTCGATCTCCCCAGCACCGTCGAGGTGGCGAAGGACACCGTCGCCGAGGCGGGACTGGAGGAACGGATCGACCTCGTGGCCGGTGACATGTTCACCTGCTCCCTGGGGGAGAGGTTCGACGCGGTGCTTCTCGCCCACCAACTCGTGATCTGGTCCCCGGAACAGAACCAGGTGCTGCTCACGCGTGCCTATGAATCCCTGCGTCCGGGCGGGCGGGTCCTCGTGTTCAACGCCTTCGCCGACGACGACGGGCGTGGCCCCCTGTACGCCGCGCTGGACAGCGTGTACTTCGCCACTCTGCCGTCGGCCGGCTCCACGATCTACCGGTGGCAGGAGCACGAGGAATGGCTCGCCTCGGCCGGCTTCGTCGACGTGACCCGTATCGAGCCCGGCGGATGGACGCCTCACGGTGTCGTGCAAGGGCGCAAACCCGATGCGTGAGGTCGACCGGCTCGATGACGAGTACTCACCGGGTCGTGCCGCCCGCGACGCCGTCGCCACGGTTCTGCGGTACCGGCTCCGGGGAGATGACGCCCGATCCCGTCTCACCGTCCACGAGTCGGTGCCGTACGGTGACCACCCCGCCGAACGGTGCCACGTGTTCCCCGCCTCCCCGACGGCGACCGGCGGGTGCGCCGGCCGGGCGGCGTCCGGTACCGCCGTGGTGGTGTTCGTCCACGGGGGCCACTGGCAGGAGTCCGGGCTCGACGAGGCGTGCTTCGCGGCCGAGGACGTCGTGACCCGGGGACACGCCTTCGCCGCCGTGGGGTACGGGCTCGCGCCGGACCGGCGGATCCCGGACATGGTCGCCGCCGTCCGGCGGGCCCTGACGTGGCTCGCCGGGAACGGGGACCGCTTCGGGATCGACCCCGACCGGCTGTACGTCGCGGGCAGCAGCGCCGGGGCGCACCTGCTCGCGGCGGCGCTCGCCGGCGGGCCGGTCCCCCCGGTCCGCGGGGCCTGCCTGATGAGTGGCCTGTACGACCTGACCGAGATCCCTCGCACCTACGTCAACGACGCCGTGGGACTGACCTCGAAGAGCGCGCGCCGGTGGAGCCCTCTGCGGATGCCCGCTCCCCGCTGTGGCGCGGTCCTGCTCGCTGTGGGGGAACACGAGACCCGCACCTACCTCCGGCAGCAGGCGGCCTACGCCTCGTATCTGAGGGCGTTCGAGGTGACGGTGACCGAGCGCGTGGTGCCGGACCGGGACCACTTCGACCTGCCGCTCGACCTGGCTCGCCCGTCAACGCCGTTCGGGCGGGCGAGCTGCCGCCACCTGGGGCTCGCGGAGCCTCCCGGTCCGGGAGAACGGCACGACGACGAGGAACGACGAGGAACGGAGACCCGCTCATCATGAAGTACCTGTTCACCAGCATGCCCGTCGTGTCACACCTTCTCCCGCTCGTGCCGCTGGCCTCGCAACTGGTGCTGGACGGGCACGACGTTCTCGTCGCCACCTGCGGACCGGCGGCCGACGCGGCGCGCCAGGCGGGGCTGACGACGATCGACGCGGGAGGGCGGCACGACGCCCGCGCCCCCTACGACCGGCTCCTGAAGATCATCGACGAGGGTGGGGCCGGGCGCGGACCCGTCGACGAGGACTCCCTGGCGCTCCACGGAGAGTACTTCGGCGACGTGGGACTGCGCATGCTCGACGATCTCCTCGACATCGGTTCGCTCTGGGGGGCGGACGCCGTCGTCTA
>JAUPKQ010000024.1 GCA_030837345.1 Actinomycetota bacterium
AGGCGGCACGGACGGGATTGCGGACGGCGTTGCCCACCGCGAGCCGCACGGCCAGCCGCCGTGGGACCACCGCCGCGATCAGCCGCACGAGGGCGGGGACGAGGACCGGTCCGAGCATCAAGACGCCGAACAGGGCGGCGGCCCCGGCGAACAGGCCCAGAGGCAGGCCGACCGCCGTCTTCCCCGACCTGGCAGCGACGACGAGCAGAGCCGTCCCCACAACGAGCGTCACGGCCCCGGACCAGTACCGGACCGCCGAGGTGCGCCGGGCCGTCCGCGCGTCCGGCGGCCTCATCGCGGCGAGGGGCGCGACACGCATCGCCCGCCGGGCCGGTAGCACGGCCGCCGCCATCGCGGCGACGACCCCGATCGCGAGGGGGACGGCGAGGGTCCACGGGGCGATGCTGACGGTGACGCCCTCCATCGAGGGGAAACGCGAGCCCAGGACGGCCACTCCCCCGGCGGTGATCCCCGCTCCGAGGATGATCCCCGCGACGGACGCGACGGTGCCGACCGCGCCCGCCTCGACGAGCACCGAGCGAAACACCTGGCGCCGGGTCGCCCCGACGCACCGAAGGAGCGCGAGGGCTCGCACGCGTCCGGCGAGCAGGGCGGAGAAGGTGTTGGCGATGACGATGATCGCGATGACCAGGGAGACCCCGGCGAAGGTCAGGAGACCGTAGCCAATGATGTCGACATCTCCGGTCAGGCTCGCGGCCTGGGCCGTCGCCTGTTCGGGGCCGGTTCGGACGAACACCGTGTCCGGCAGCCGCTGCGCGATCGCGTCCCTCAGCGCTGTGACGTCGGTGCCCTCCGTGGCGAGGACGTGGATCTCGGCAGGTCCCCGGCCGGTCCAGGAGGCGACAGCGTCGGGACGGCCCAGGAGGGTCCGGAAGCCGGAGATCGTCGGGTTGGCCCCCAGGTCGGCGACCCCGGTGAGCCGCAGGTGGCGGGGGTTGGCGTCCTCGCCGGGCTGGGTGCTGACCAGGGTGAGGACCGTGCCCGTCGTCACGCCGAGGTCGGCCGCGGTGCTCTTGTCGACGACGACCTCGTCGGCAGTCTGCGGGAAACGGCCGGCGACGATGGTCATCCACCGCAGCTCGGGTGCGTCGGGGATCGAGGCGACGGCCGTGTAGTCCTCGCCGTCCGACCAGTGGGCCTTGACGCCACCGGCGTAGAACGGCTCGACGTCACGGACCCCGGCGACCGCCTTCACGTCACCGGTCATCCCCGTGGAGAGCGACCCGTTCTCGTTCTTCGGGGTGACGACGACGTCCGACAGCGTCGCCCGGGACGCGACGGCGGCGTGGAGGTAGGCCTTCACCGCCGACGAGGCGCCGAGCGTCAACGTGACGAACGCGACGGCGATCGCGACGGCGATGCCCGGCGCGACGAACCGACGTTTGTTCCGGCGCAGCTCGGCCCGGGCGAGCGCGAGCATCACGCCACCTCTGCCGGACGGCCGGAACGGCTGCCACGGCGCAGGTCGATACGGCCGAGCGAGGCGAGCACGCTCTCGGGGGTCGGGTCGACGATCTCGTCGGTGACCCTCCCGTCGGCCAGCAGGACGACGCGGTCGGCGTACGAGGCGGCCACCGGGTCGTGCGTGACCATCAGGACGCTCTGGCCGAGCTCCTGCACGCTGCTGCGCAGGAGGTCGAGGACCTCGGCGCCGCTGCGGGAGTCGAGGTTCCCCGTCGGCTCGTCGGCGACGACGACGTCCGGGGCCGGTAGGAGGGCCCGGGCGATCGCGACCCGCTGCTGCTGGCCGCCGGAGAGCTCGGACGGACGGTGACCGAGACGGTCCGCGATCCCCAGACGGGTGGCGATCTCCTCCAGCTGGGCCCGGTCGACGCGCGTGGAGGCCAGTTCGAGCGGCAACGTGATGTTCTGTTCGGCGGTCAGGACGGGCAGCAGGTTGAACGACTGGAAGACGAACCCGATCCGCCGGCGCCGCAGCAGTGTCAGTTCGGTGTCGTCGAGTTCGGTGAGGTCGGTGCCGCCGAGGAACACCCGTCCCTCGGTCGCCGTGTCGAGACCGGCCAGGCAGTGCAGCAACGTCGACTTACCCGACCCCGACGGACCCATGATCGCGGTGAACCGCCCCCGCTCGAAGGTGACGTACACGTCGTCCAGGGCCCGGACGGCGGTGTCACCGCTGCCGTAGACCTTGGTCAGCCCCTCGGCGGAGACGACGGACCGGTACCGCGCCACGTCATCCGTGTTCTGTTGGCTCATGGATTCGACGCTAGGGTCCGGCCCCTGTCCGCCGCGTCGGGCGGACGTCGGGTCCGGCGGCGACCCGTCTACGCCCCCGGTCGCAGGCGCCCTATCCCCCTGGTCGCAGACGCGCTATCCCCGGATCGCAGGCGCCCATCGCCCGGTCGCAACGGTCCGGTCCGCCTCAGCGGTCACCGGGCCGCACCAGGCCGGCCTCATAGGCCGTCACGACCGCCTGGACACGGTCCCGGGCGTCCAGTTTCGCCAGGATGTGCCCGACATGGGTCTTGACCGTCCCCTCGGCGACCACCAGGCAACCGGCGATCTCCGCGTTGGAGGAACCATGCGCCATCGCGACGAGCACCTCACGCTCCCGGTCGGTGAGCGAGGCGACGGCCCGCTCCGCCGCGGGGTCGAAGGCCGGGGCGAGGTGGTCGAGGAGGCGGCGGGTCGTCGACGGCGCGATCACGGCGTCCCCGGCCTGAACGGTGCGCAGCGCGGACAGCAGTTCCTCGGGCTGCGCGTCCTTGAGCAGGAACGCGCTCGCCCCGGCGCGGATCGCGGCGAGCGCGTGCTCGTCGAGGTCGAACGTCGTCAGGACGACGACCTTCGGCGCCGTCTCGAGCGCCGCGATCCTCCGGGTGGCCTCGATCCCGTCGAGGACCGGCATGCGCACGTCCATGACGACGACGTCCGGGGTCAGGCGGACGGCCTCACGGACGCCGGCGAGGCCGTCCGCGGCCTCACCGACCACGACGAGGTCCGGCTGACTGTCGATCACCATGCGGAACCCGGCCCGGACGAGCGACTGGTCGTCGACGAGCAGCACCCGGATCGGCGACGGGGCCTCGCCGGTCACGGGAACGTCGCCGGTCACGGGAACACCGCCGGTCACGGCTGGGCCACCGGGATCGTCGCGCGGACGGCGAACCCGCCGCCGGGGCGCGGACCGGCGGAGAGGGTGCCACCGAACGTGGCGACACGTTCCCGCATGCCCATCAGACCGTGCCCGGGACCGGCCGGGGCGGGCGGGACGGCGCCCGCCCCCCGGCCGTCGTCCAGCACCTCGACGGCGAGATCCGTCGCCGTCCGGCGGACACGCACGGTGGCGTGCGCCGCGGGACCGGCATGCTTGAGCACGTTGGTCAGCCCCTCCTGGACGATCCGGTACACCGCGAGTCCGAGCCCCGGTTCGAGTTCGCGGGTCTCGTCGTCGACGTCCGCCGTGACGTCGAGCCCTCCGGCCCGGACCCGCTCGACGAGCTCGCCGAGGTCCCCGGCTCCCGGTTGCGGCCCGAGCTGTGGCGAGAGTGCCGGGGCGGAACCGTCCGTCTCGCTGCCCTCCCGCAGGACGGCGAGCAGCCGGCGCATCTCCGCGAGCGCCCGGCGGCCGGTCTCACCGATCGTCTCCAACGTGTCCGCCGCGGTCTGCGGGGACCGCGCGGCGACGTACCTGCCGCCGTCCGCCTGGGCGATGATCACAGCGAGGGAGTGGGCGACGACGTCGTGCATCTCGCGGGCGATCCGCGCCCGCTCGGCGGAAACGGCGAGACGGTCACGCTGGTCACGCTCGGTCTCCAGCAGGCGGGCGCGTTCGCTGAGCGCGAGGAGCTGCTCGTGGCGGGTTCCCCACAGGCGCCCGAGTGCCCACATCGCCACGACGGAGACAGCGAGGATGGATCCCATGAGCAGGTGGTCCGTCACGTCGATGTTCGGCGCCTGGGGCCAGCGGACGGCGCCGAGCACCGATCCCAGCAGTCCCCCCGCGAGCGCGGCCCGGCCGACCCGCAGCGACCCGAATCTCGTCGCGGAGTAGACGGCGACGAGGACGGCGAGGTCTCCGATCAGCAGGTTCATCACGGGACCGGGGAAGAGCCACTGGACGAAGGCCGCGCCCTGGACCGCCGCGGCCGACGCCGCCGGGTGACGGCGCCGGGCCACCAGGGGAACGGTGAGCATCATGTGGAGGACCAGGTTCCTCCCCGAGTACGTCAGCAGGCCGACGAGGAGCAGAGTGAGGGCGATCAGCCAGTCGACGAACCCTTCGTGGCTCCGCAGCCAGGCGTCGATGCGCTCGTTCAGCACGCAGGCCAGCGTAGGGTCTGGCGGATGGGTTCTCTCCACGCCGAGTGGTTGCCGCGGGACCAGGCCTTGCCCTGGGAAGAGGCCTGGCAGGCCGCCCTCTACGGCCCCGAGGGGTTCTTCACCGCCGGAGCGGGCCCCGCCGCGCACTTCCGCACCGCGGTCCACGCGGCTCCTGGACCGCTCGCCACGGCGGTGGCCCGGCTCGCCCGCCGGGAGGGCTGCACGGCGGTCCTGGACATCGGGGCGGGGCGGGGGGAGCTCCTGGTGGCCCTCACCACCTGCCCGGAGGCCGCCGGGCTGGGACTCCACGGCGTGGACGTCATCCCGCGTCCGCCGGAGCTGCCCGGTGCCGTCGGGTGGTCGACGTGCATCGAGGCGACACCGCCGGCGGCCTTCGCAGGGGCGCTCGTCGTCGCGTGGGAGCTGCTCGACGACGTCCCCTGCCCGGTTCTGGAAAGGGACGACGACGGCGTCTGGCGCAGGGTTCTCGTCCATCCGGTCTCCGGGATCGAGGACCTCGGCGACCCGGCCGACGAGGCCGACCTCGACTGGTGCCGCCGATGGTGGCCGACGGACGCCGCCGAGGAGGGCGACCGGATCGAGATCGGGCGCCCCCGGGAGGATCTGTGGGGCGGTCTCGTGCTCCGGGCGGCGGCGAGCCGGCGATCCTCGGGGACGACGGGCAGCTCGGTCCTCCTGGCGGTGGACTACCGGCACGAACGGTCCGGACGTCCCCCGGCGGGGAGCCTGGCCGGTTACCGCTTAGGACGTCTCGTGCCGCCGGTCCCGGACGGGACGACGAACATCACCGCGCATGTGGCGCTCGACGCCGTCGCCGAGGCCGGGGCGAGAGCGGGAGCGACGTCGACGCGGCTGACCGACCAGCGGACAGCGCTCACCGAACTCGGCCTGGGCTCCCCCGGCGGCATGGGCTCCCCCGGCGACGAACCGCCGTCCGGGGAACCCCACGAGTTCGGGGGCGAGGAGGCGCTGCGGCGGCTCGCCGGGCGCTCCGCCGTCGCCGAACTGCTCGACCCCGGCTCACTCGGGTCGTTCGGGTGGCTTCTGCAACGGGTCTGACCGTTCCATCCAGCGCTCGGGACCGGCGACGGCGCGGGCCGAGCGCGCGCGGGCGACCTGGTCCATCAGCAGGCCGGCCGCGACGTCGGACGAGAGGTGGTCGACCTTCGGGGAGACCGGTCCGGCGGTCGAGTGCAGGGCGAACGACGCGAGCCCCAGCTTGCGCTGGAGCGGGCCCTGCGTGACACCGCAGCTCTGGGTGCGGGCGTGCGGGACGACGTCCAGCTCGCGGTGGAGGACGCCCCGGCGGACCAGCAGCGCGTTCGACGTCAGCCGGAACCCCTCCCGGCTCCAGCCGATCGGGTCGACCCACCGGGCGCGCCGGGGTGCCGAGACGAAACCGCCGTCCGTCCCCGAACCGGTGAGGCCCGCGTCCACGACGACGCCCGGCAGCTCCTTCTCGACACCGAGGTCGGGCAGGACGAACGACAGGACGGCGACGGCCTCGTCGCGGGTCCCCACCGGCAGCAACAGGTTGGACGGCGCGGCCCCCTCCTTGTCCCCTCCGTACCCGGCGACGTTGACCTCGACGACCCACCAGCTGCGAAGGCGCCAGAGCAGCGGCTGGTGGATCTTCACGGCCTGGACCCGGCCCGGAGGAACGGTCTGGGTGCGGTGTTCCAGCAGACCGTGCCGCAGCCGCAGACCGTCCGACGCCGTCGCGACGCGGAACCCGAAACCCGCCGCGAACCGCTGCCACAGCGCCCCTCCGCCCCCGAGGGCGACGGGCAGGGCTGCCGCGAGGATCCCCCCGGAGCCCGCGACGACGGCCGCCACCGCGAACCCGGCCGCGACGACGACGATCCACACCGTGAGGCCCGACAGCAGGATCGACCCGATCAGCCTCCCCACCGGGACGGTGACGTCGAAGTGCTCGGGCGCCTCGGGGGCTTCCTCCGTCTCGTAACGGACCCCGGCGGCCGCGGCCAGCAGGTGGTTACGCAGCTGGTGGGCCTCCGTCTCACTCAGGTAGGCGAGCTGGATCCGGGAGTCCGATCCCCCGGCGACCTCCAGCGTCAGCCGTGCGAGCCCCACGATGCGCGCGAGCACCGGCTGGGCGAGGTCGACGGCCTGCACACGGTCGAGCGGTGCCTGCCGGAACTTTCGGGACAATACGCCCTGCTGGAGTTCGAGAGCCTCCGACGTCACCCGGTACCGGGTGAACCGCCAGGACAGATAGGCGAACAGACCGATCACGACCAGCAGGACGACGAGGACGAGCCCTCCCCCGGCGAGCATCCACCCACCGAGCCGGGGCAGGGACCGGCCACCCGGCACCTCCCCCTGGGTCAGGTTCTGCCCCAGCTCCTGGGCGATGATCACCAGGAGGACGACGATCACCTGCCACGACTGGAGGACCGGAGTGAGGGGGTGGACGCGGCGCCACCGCACGGAGTCGCTGGGGACACCGCACGCCGGACCGCTCACGGCGCCGTTCACGGCGCCGATCACGGCACAGACTTCGCCAGGGACGTCCACGTCTACAGCCCCATCAGGTGGGCCTCGCCGCGAGCGCTCAGACGGTCCCGCAGCCGGGCGGCCTCTGAGGGCGGGAGGCCCGGGATCGAGGCGTCGGTCGAGGCCGAGGCCGTGTGCAGCTGCACCTGGGCGATCCCGAAGGCCCGGTCGATCGGACCGGCCTTGACATCGACGTACTGGAGCCGGCCATAGGGGACGACGACGATCTCGCGGAACATGATCCCCCGATACACCAGCAGATCATCCTCACGCTCGGCGTATCCCAGGGCCGCGACCTGGCGGCCGATCAGCCACCAGCCCCAGACGGCGAGCACCACGAAGAGGACCGTCGCCGCCAGCCACCAGAGCGATCCCGTCAGGAAGGCCGCCACCGCGGCCGCACCTGCCATCGCCAGCTCGGCGATCGTGTTGACCAGGCGCCTGGCGGACGCGAGACCAGGTGAAACCCGGGACCAAATGACCCCAAGGGGCTCGAATGGCTCCCCGGAGGCCGCTGAAATGCTCTGCGAGCTCATGGCGGTCAGGATCGCATGTCGAAGGCGTGGCAGACTCCCCGTGTGGACTCCGCATCTTCAACGCTGGACGTCGGGATCGGGGCCGGGGGCCTGGCGACCGCCGACATGGTGCTCAACATCGGCCCCCAGCACCCTGCGACACACGGCGTACTCCGCCTACGCCTCGTCGTCGACGGCGAAAAGATCGTCTCGGCCGAGCCGGTGGTCGGCTACATGCACCGTGGTGCCGAGAAGCTCTTCGAGGTACGCGACTACCGGCAGATCATCGTTCTGGCGAACCGTCACGACTGGCTCTCCGCGTTCGCGAACGAACTCGGCGTCGTCCTCGCCACGGAGCAGTTGCTCGGAATGGAGGTCCCCGAGCGGGCCGTCTGGATCCGGACCCTGCTCGCCGAACTCAACCGGGTGCTCAGCCACCTGATGTTCCTGGGGTCCTACCCCCTCGAACTGGGCGCCCTGACGCCGGTGTTCTACGCCTTCCGCGAGCGGGAGGAACTCCAGTCCGTGCTGGAGGAGCTCAGCGGCGGCAGGTTGCACTACATGTTCAACCGGGTCGGAGGTCTCAAACAGGACGTTCCGGCAGGCTGGACCCTCCGCACCCTCGACGCGATCAAGGCCGTGCGCCGCCGGATGCCCGATCTTGAGAACCTGCTGACGGACAACGAGATCGTCAAGGCCCGTACCGTCGACGTCGGGGTGCTCAGCCGTGACCTCGCCGCCGCCTACGGCGTCAGCGGCCCCATCGCCAGGGCGAGTGGCCTCGACGTCGACCTGCGCCGCGACGAGCCCTACCTCGCCTACGGGGAGCTGTTCGCCCCCGGCGGTCCGGGACGGGTCCCGGTCAGGAAGCACGGCGACTGCTACGACCGGCTCGTCGTGCTGATCGAGCAGGTGCGCGTCTCGCTCGACCTCGCCGAGGCCTGCGTCGAGAAACTGAGGTCACTCCCGGCCGGTCCGGTGAACGTCCGCCTCCCGAAGGTCCTGAAGGTCCCGGAGGGGCACGTCTACCGCTGGACCGAGAACCCCCTCGGGCTCAACGGGTACTACCTCGTCTCCCGTGGCGACAAGGTGCCATGGCGCCTCAAGCTCCGCTCGGCGTCGTTCAACAACGTCCAGGTCCTCACCCGCATGCTGCCCGGGCAACTGATGTCCGACATGGTCTCGATCATGGGGTCGATGTTCTTCGTCGTCGGCGACGTCGACAAGTAACCGCCGCGAGCCGGACCTCCCTGTCGCCGGCCGCTCTAAGCGACGTGCTTGCCCCGCCGGACGACGTAGAGAGTCCGCGGGGTCGGCGGCGCCTCGTCGGCGAGCAGGAGGGTCCCGGACCGCGTGGCGCTCCCGGGGAGATGCGCCTCGCCCACGTACCCGGTGTGCGCATGGGTCAGATGCGCGGCGTCGGCCTCGGCCATCGCGGCGTAGACGAGGGCGTCGGCGAGTTCGGCCGTCAGGACCGGCAGAGGCTCGGTCTCGGCCTCCGTCGTCGGCGGGTGACCCGGCCGGGACCCCGTGATCGACCGTGGCTCGGCGGCCGATCGCACGGGCAGGCTCGGTCCCGGCGCCAGCAGCGGAATGCCCCCCGTCGCTATGGGCGAGCGGACCTGGCCGGGGAGGAACAAGCTCAACGGTGCCCGCGCCGCAGCGGGGACGACCGGCTCGACAGCGGCGACCGGCTCGACAGCGGCGACCGGCTCGACAGCAGGAACCCCGGTCGGCTCGGTGGCCGCGACCGGCTCGGACCCGAACCATGGTTCGGGAGCGGCGGGGCGCTGCGTCTGGGTGAGTTCGGCGCGGACGGCGTCACGTTCGACGCGGACGGCGTCCAGATCGCCGCGCAGAACGGTGAGGTCGCGTTGCATCTCGTGCAGCAGACGGGTCACCTCCCGCAGATCGGTCCGGTGCTCCGCCTTCGCGCGGCGCAGACGTACCCGGATCTGCCGGGACTGCAACCGCTCGACCGCGAGCCCGAACACGCCGACGATGGCTCCGCAGGCCGCGACGCCTTCCCGGCCTTCCAGGTACCCGCCGCCGGCGAGACCGAGGGCCGCCACCATCGAGGCCGCGGGGGCGGAGGCGACGACCGCGTCGAAGGCGGTAGGCACCAGGCGGCGGCGCGTGGAGCTGGAATCATCATGACGACCTGGCACAGGACAAACCTACGGGCACACCGCCGCGTGACCAGGGTTCCGCCACGCGAAACGACGGCGTGTCCTCGCCGTGATCGAGAACTCAGGTGGCGGTGGGGGTGCGCTCCCCCGGGGAGCCGTCCTCGTCGTCCGGTGGACGGCGGCACCAGCGCTGGGCGAGCAGCCCCGCCGCCGCCAGCCCGACCGAGGCGAGTACCGAGAGCAACACCAGGAGGAACCGCGTCCGCCGCGCCCCGACGAGATCCGGGAAGAGGACCGCCGCCTGCGCCAGATGCCACCCGGCGAGACCTCCGCCGGTGTAGGCCGCGGCCTTGGCGAGAACGGCGACCCGCGCGGCGGTGAGCGGGTCGAGCGGCCGCTCCCGGCGTCCGGCGACCCACCGGCGCACGTCCAGCCCGGCGACGAGGACGACGACGGCCAGCAGGCCGACGGCGACGGCCGCCGTCCACGGTGCCCGGACGGACGCGGCTCCGGTCGCCTCCAGCACGTCGAGCACCGCCCACCCCGTGACGCCGACCACGACAGCGATCAGCAGGACGGTGCGGAGCCGAGCCGGGATCACGCCGGGACCCGCAGCGGGGTGAGGGCCGGGAAGCGCAGGCCTGGGAGGTCCGGGGCGCAGGCGGCGAGGGTGCGGATGCCCACCGGGAGGGCCTCTGGCCCGGGACCCGGCAGGGTGGCGTCCGGGTCGACGGTCAGCCACGGCACGAGCACGAACGCCCGGGAGGCGGCGTGCGGATGCGGCAGGTGCAGATCGTCGTCGGAGCAGGTGAAGCCCTGGTGGTCGACGATGTCGACGTCGAGGGTGCGCGGCCCCCAGCGGACCGACCGTTCGCGCCCGTGCTCGCGTTCGATCCGCTGGCAGGTGTCCAGCAGCTCGTGCGAGGACAAGGTCGTGTCGACGAGGACGACGGCGTTGAGGTAGTCGGGCTGTTCCGGGCCCCCGACCGGGCTGGTCTCGACGAGGGCCGACACGGCGACCACCCGGACCCCCGGAGCCGCCGCCAGGGCGTCGACGGCGGACTGGAGGATCTCGCGGCGGTCACCGAGGTTCGAACCGAGCGCCAGGACCGCGCGGGTCCCGGCGTCCTGACGCTCCCGGCGCACCGAGACCGTCACGTCGGAGAACGTCAGCGGGATCGGTGCCGACGGCTTGTGGACGGTGACGTCGACGGCGTCGACGCGCGGTCCGCCGGGGACCTTGGCCTCAAGGGCGACGGAGGCGAGGGCTCGGGCCGCGAGCCGCTCGGCGAGGGTCTCGATCAGGTCGACGGGCTCCCCCGCGACGATCCCGGCGAGGGCCTCGGCCAGGTCGGCGTAGTTGACGGTACGGGTCAGGTCGTCGGTCGCGGCGGCCGGACGGGTGTCGAGGTGCACCGTGACGTCGACGACGAAGTCCTGGCCGTCGCGGCGTTCCTGCTCGAAGACCCCGTGGTACCCACGGACGGTCAGACCGGTCAGGCGGATCTGGTCCATCACCCGCCCGGCGCCGTCGACCACGGCGGGGAACGTCACAGGCTCTCCTCCGGACGGCGTCGCGCCGCGACCGTCGCGGCCACGACGCGGACGGCGTCGGCCGAGGCCGCGACGGAGTGCACCCGCACCGCCCAGGCACCGGACGCCGCGGCGAGTGCTGTCGTCGCCGCGGTCGCGTCGTCCCGGCGGTGCGGGGGTACGGGCACGCCGTCCGGTCCGGCGAGCAGGGAACCGAGGAACCGCTTGCGGGAGGCGCCGACGAGCAGGGGCCTCCCGAGATCGGCGAGGACGTCGAGCTCGGCGAGGAGACGCCAGTTGTGCTCCGGGGTCTTCGCGAAGCCGAGGCCGGGGTCGAGGATGATCTGCCGGGGGTCGATCCCCGCGTCGACGAGGACGTCGAGGCGCCCGAGCAGTTCCACCCGCACCTCGGCGACGACGTCCCGGTAGACGGCGCGGGAGTCCATCGCGTCGCTGTGCCCTCGCCAGTGCATCACCACGAAGGGAGAGCCGCGGCGGGCGACGAGCCCGGGCATCGCCGGATCGGCCAGCCCGCCGCTGACGTCGTTGACGACGGTCGCCCCGGCGTCCAGGGCGGCCTCGGCCACCTCGGCCCGCATGGTGTCCACGCTGATCACCGCGCCCTCCGCGGCGAGGGCCGTCACGACCGGGACGACGCGGCGGAGCTCCTCGGCGACGTCCACCCGGCCCGCACCGGGCCGGGTCGACTCCCCGCCGATGTCGAGCAGGTCCGCGCCGTCGGCCAGGAGGGCCTTCCCGTGAGCGACGGCGGCTTCCGGCCGGAGCCACCGCCCGCCGTCGCTGAACGAATCGGGCGTGACATTGACGACGCCGACGACGAGACACCGGCCGGGGTCACGCACGACAGCGGGGAGTCCGAGCACCTCCTGCACGACGCCAGCCTAACCGGGACCGCCCGTTCCTGACGCCGTGTGACCGCCCAGCCGACTTATCCACAGCCCTGTGGATAGCCAGGGGGGATGTCCACAGGTATTCCACGTACTTGTCCACAGGTTGGTCCACAGGTGGTGGATGGTGTGAGCCAAGGGTGACCCTCCACTAATGATCTTTCAACTGTGATCATTCAGTCATGGCCCGGGCACACCGCGCGGCGTACGATCACGACCGAACGCGGGAGGGCACGATGACGAGCTCTTGGTTCCGTCGCCTGGGGGTCGCCCTGGCGGCCTTCGCCCTGGCACCAGCCCTCTCCGCGTGCGGTGCCGAGAAGGCGCTCCCCCTGGCGAACTCTCTCTCGGACCGGCCGGTCGTGCTGCCGTCGAGCGAGGTGAGAACCCTCGCCTCGTCGAGCACCGGGCGGTCCTACGACCTCTACATCAGTTACCCGGAGGGCTATCCGGGAACGGGTGCGTCGAAGTACCCGGTGGTGTACCTGCTCGACGCCCAGTGGGATTTCAAGCTCCTCCAGGCGATCTACGAGGACCAGGAGTACGACAAGCGGATCCCTCCGCTCCTCATCGTGGGGATCACCCACGCGGGGACGGACCCGGACTACGGCGCGCTGCGGGCCCGTGACTACACACCGGTCCCCGCGGAGGGCGTCCCGGGCTCCGGCGACGGACCGGCCTTCCTCCGGTTCCTCCGCACCGAGCTGATCCCGTACGTCGAGTCGGGTTTCCGGGCCGATCCGGCGCGCCGCGTCATCATGGGCAGCTCGTACGGAGGCCTGTTCGCGCTGTACTCGATGCTGACCGACCCAGGCCTCTTCTACGGGTACGTCGCCGCCAGCCCGGCCGTGATGTTCGGCAAGGCGGCCGTCGTCCGGCAGGCGGAGGCGTACGCCGCACGGCACGACGACCTTCCCGTCCGGCTGTGGATCGGCGTGGGCGGCACCGAACCCTTACGGCCCGCCGTCCGGTCCTTCTGGGAGTCGCTGACCGCCCGCCGGTACCCGGGGCTGGACCTCCGGACCCGGGAACTCGACGACGAGGGCCACAGCGGCAGCAAACCGGAGGCCTACAGCCGCGGACTGCGGTTCGTGTTCTCCCCCTGACGAGGGGTCAGCCCCGGCCGGCGATGAGACTCATCGCCTCGGCCCGGGTCGCCGGGTTGCGGAGAGCGCCCCGGACGGCGGAGGTCATCGTCCGCGCCCCGGGTTTGCGGACACCGCGCATCGACATGCAGAGATGTTCGCACTCCATGACGACGATGACGCCCCGGGGGGACAACAGGTCGACGAGGGCGTCGGCGACCTGCGTCGTCAGGCGTTCTTGTACCTGGGGGCGCCGGGCGTAGACGTCGACGAGCCGGGCGAGCTTGCTCAGCCCGGTGATGCGACCGTTCCGGCTGGGGATGTACCCGACATGCGCCTGACCGTGGAAGGGGACGAGGTGGTGCTCGCAGCAGGAGAAGACCTCGATGTCCTTGACGAGGACCATCTCGTCGTGGCCGAGGTCGAACGTCGTGGTCAGGACCTCCTCCGGGCGCTGCCACAACCCGGCGAACAGTTCGGCGTACGCACGGGCGACCCGGGCCGGGGTCTCCCTGAGACCGTCGCGGTCCGGATCCTCCCCGATCCCGAGGAGAATCTCACGGACCGCTCGCTCGACACGGGCGGCGTCGTACGGACGGCGCCCGGCGTCTGTTGTGGCTTCGTCCGGCCGGGTGACGGGATCGGTCAGAGCTGCTCGCCCCCGAAGGACGTGGCCTGTGAGGAGGCGTGGCCGTTCATCGCGGCCCGCTCGGCGGGGGTGAGCACCGGCGGGATGTCCGAGACGAGGCGACGGTCACTGGAGAGCCAGACCGGACGCTCCGGATGCTTCACGACGGGCTCGAAGATCTCGGCGAGCTGGTCCTTGTTGAGGGTCTCGCGCTCGAAGAGCTGGAGAACGAGCTCGTCGAGCACGGCGCGGTTCTCGACGAGGACCGTCCAGGCCTCGTCGTGCGCGTTCTCGATCAGGCGGCGGACCTCCTCGTCGACGATGCCCGCGACGTCCTCGCTGTAGTCGCGCTGGTGACCCATGTCGCGGCCGAGGAAGACCTCGCCGTCCGACTGGCCGAGTCTGATCGCGCCGACCCTCTCGGACATGCCGAACTGCGTGACCATCTTGCGGGCGATCGCCGTCGCCTTCTCGATGTCGTTGCTCGCGCCGGTGGTCGGGTCGTGGAAGACGAGCTCCTCGGCGACCCGGCCGCCCAGGGCGTAGGCGAGCTGGTCGAGCAGCTCGTTGCGGGTGGTCGAGTACTTGTCGTCCTGCGGCAGGACCATCGTGTACCCGAGGGCGCGGCCCCGGGGAAGGATGGTCACCTTGGTCACCGGGTCCGTGTGCCGGAGCGCCGTCGCGACGATGGCGTGACCACCCTCGTGGTACGCGGTGATCTTCTTCTCTTTCTCGCTCATCAGGCGGGTGCGCTTCTGCGGACCGGCGATCACACGGTCGATCGCCTCGTCGAGCGCGTGGTCGTCGATCAGACGGGCACCCGCCCTCGCGGTGAGCAGAGCGGACTCGTTGAGGACGTTCGCGAGGTCGGCGCCGGTGAAGCCCGGGGTCCGGCGGGCGACGGCCTTGAGGTCGACGACCCCGGCCATCGGCTTGCCCTTCGCGTGGACCTCGAGGATCCGGTGGCGACCGTTCATGTCCGGCGGCTCGACGGCGATCTGCCGGTCGAAACGTCCCGGCCGCAGCAGGGCCGGGTCGAGGATGTCGGGGCGGTTCGTCGCGGCGATCAGGATGACGTTCGTCTTGACGTCGAAACCGTCCATCTCGACGAGCAGCTGGTTCAGGGTCTGCTCACGCTCGTCGTGACCACCGCCGAGACCCGCGCCACGGTGCCGGCCGACGGCGTCGATCTCGTCGACGAACACGATCGCCGGGGCGTTGGCCTTCGCCTGATCGAACAGGTCGCGGACCCGGCTGGCGCCGACGCCGACGAACATCTCGACGAAGTCGGAACCGGAGATCGAGTAGAAGGGGACCCCCGCCTCCCCCGCGACCGCCCGGGCGAGCAGGGTCTTGCCGGTCCCGGGAGGCCCGTAGAGGAGGACACCTTTGGGGATCTTCGCCCCGACGGCCTGGAACTTCGCAGGCTCGGCGAGAAACTCCTTGATCTCGTGAAGCTCCTCGACCGCTTCGTCGGCACCGGCGATGTCGGCGAACGTGACCTTGGGCATGTCCTTGTTGACCAGCTTGGCGCGGGACTTGCCGAAGTTCATCACCCGCGAGCCGCCGCCTTGCATCTGGCCCATGAGGAACCAGAAGAACGCGAGGATCACCACGAACGGCACGACGGTGTAGAGCAGGGTCGACCACCAGGGGGTCTGAGGATTGAGGTCGTTGAACCCATTGACCGGTTTGTACTGGTCGAGCAGGTCGACGAACTTCACGCCCCGCGCGTCGACGTAGTACGTGACCACTCGGTCGACGGGCTTGTCGCTCTTGGGCGGTTTGTAGGCCTTGGTCAGGGTGAGCTCAAGGCGCTGATCGCCCTCGACCATGGTCGCGGATTTGACCTGCCCCTGCTTGATGAGGGCGATCGCCTCGGACGTGTCGATCGATTCGAATCGGTTGGGTGAGAGCACCCGCGAACCGACGAACACGACAAGTACGGCGGCGATCACCCAGATCACCGGCCCGCGGGTCAGTCGCTTGAGATCCATTCAGTGGGGGCTGCAGCCCCGTCCCTCCTGCTCGCACTCACTGGAACGACGGTACACGTCGGCTCGCACCACCGGAGCATCGACAACGTGCTACCTCACCTGCTGCAACGGCCGGATCGGATGCGGTGTTCCGGCGCTCCGCTTCGAGCGGAACGCAGCGTATCCGAAGATCACGAGGGGAGACCTGGTGTTTCGAGCAGGGGGTACGTCCGGGCTAGGAGGCATACACGTGTTCCGCCAGAGTGCCCACGACACGGAGGTTCCGGTATCGCTCCGCGTAGTCCAGCCCGTACCCGACGACGAACTCGTTGGGGATCTCGAAGCCCACGTACCGCAGGTCGACCTCGACCTTCGCAGCCTCGGGCTTGCGCAGCAGGGTGCAGACCTCGACGGAGGCCGGACCGCGCGAGGACAGGTTCGCCACCAGCCACGACAGGGTCAGACCCGAGTCGACGATGTCCTCGATGATCAGAACGTGACGGCCGGTGATGTCACGGTCCAGGTCCTTCAGGATCCGTACGACCCCGGAGGACTTCGTCCCCGAGCCGTAGGACGACACCGCCATCCAGTCGATCTCGACGGTCGCGCTCAGGTGGCGCGTCAGGTCGGCCATCACGATGACCGCGCCTTTCAGCACCCCGACGAACAGCGGGTCCAGACCCGCGTAGTCAGCCTCGATCCGTCCCGCGAGCTCGGCGAGCTTGGCCTGGATCTCCTCCTCGCCGAAAAGGACCTTCGACAGGTCGTCGCCCATGTCGCTCGCGTCCACGTCACTCCCGGTCAGGGTTGGTTCGTGCCACCGGCGGATCGGTGTCCGGATCACCGGCGAGGGTGAACACCAGCCTCCCACACGCCCGTTCCGCTCTCACGCCCCCGGGTAGGTCCGTCCCCCTCTGCCCCCTCCACCGCGTGATCAGGGCGTCTGTCGCGAGGACGTGCCGCCGTCCCAGCGCCCCCGCCGGAGACCCGGCCCTGCGGGCCGCGAGCAGCACCGTCCTCCGGCGGACGGCGTCGGACTCCGCCGCGAGCACCCCGGCGTCCAGGACGACCCTCCCGGTTCCGGGGACGCCGTCCACCGACGCCCGGGCGAAGAGCCCCTCCGCGAGGGCGTCGAGGGCGTCGGCGTCCTCGCGGGCGATCTCGGCGGTGCGGGCGAGCGCGGCGGTGAGCCCGGGTCCCAGGGCGCCGTCCAGCTCCGGCAGCAGGCGACGGACCCGGGTGCGCCGGAAGGCCGGGTCGGAGTTGGCCGGGTCGGTCCACACCGGCAGGCCGAGGTCGGCGCAGACGGCGGCGGTCACGTCGCGCCCGAGGCCGAGCAGCGGGCGGCGGAGGATCCCCCGGGCCGGGGGCATACCGGCGAGGCTGCGGGTTCCCGAGCCCCGGGCGAGGCCGAGCAGCACGGTCTCGGCCTGGTCGTCCCGGGTGTGCCCGAGAAGGACGGCGGCGGCGCCGTGACGGTGGGCCGCGCCGTCCAGGGCCTCGTAGCGGGCGGTGCGGGCGGCGGCCTCGGGACCGCCGGGACCCTCGCAGCTGACCCGGACGACATCGACCGGTCCCAGTCCGAGCCCGGTGCAGGTTCGGCCCACCGCGGCGGCGACCTCGACGGACCCCGGGGACCATCCGTGGTCGACGACGACGGCGCCCGCCCCGAAGCCGGTCCGGGGGGCGACGAACGCGGTCGCCGCGGCGAGCGCCAGGGAATCCGCCCCTCCGCTGCACGCGACGAGAACGAGCGAACCGGGCGGCAGGCCAGCCAGCGCGGCGCGTACGGCGTTCCGGACGGCGGCGACCGCCGGGTTCAGCCGTGCACCCGGCGCACCCAGGCGATCGGATCGGCGATCTCGGCCGGCTCCGGGAGCGTGCTCGGCGACGTCCACACCGCATTGAACCCCTCGGTGCCGACCTCCCGCATCACCCCGCGAACGAAGCGGGCGCCGTCGGCGTACTGACGCATCTTCGCCTCAAGGCCGAGAAGGCGGCGGAGGATCTGGTCGACCGGGCCTCGCCCTGCCCGCCGCCGGTCGAAGCGCTCCCTGATAGTGGTGACCGTCGGGACGACCTGGGGCCCGACCTGGTCCATCACGACGTCGGCGTGCCCTTCGAGGAGGGACATCACGGCCGTGAGGCGGGCGAGGCCGGCCCGCTGATCCGGGGTCTGGACGGCGTCGAGCAGCGGGGAGGACGTCCCGCCGCGCAGCAGTTCCGGCACCGAGCGCAGGGCCTCGGCGAGACGGTCGGCCAGCTGGGACGGTTCGGCGAGGAGATCCCCGACCAGGGTGCGGATCTGGTCTCGGAGATGCCCGGCCAGCCAGGGGTTCGCCTCGAACTGCACCCGGTGGGTCTCTTCGTGGAGGCACACCCACAGCCGGAAATCCGTCGCCGCGACGCCGAGTTCGGTCTCGACCTGGACGACGTTGGGCGCGACGAGCAGCAACCGGCCGGCCCCCCCGGACGACTCGGCGGAGAAGGGGTCGAACTGGCCGAGGACACGGGAGGACAGCAACCCGAGCAGGGACCCGACCTCGGCCCCCGTGACGCGGCTGCCCACGGCGGCGACGTTCGTGCCGGGCAACCTCCCCCGACGGTCGAAGATCTCCTGGACGACCGGGGAGAGGAGGGTCCGGAAGGCCGTGGTGTTGGCCCGGGCCCAGCCGGGCCGGTCCACGACGAGCACCTCGGACCCCGGCCGCGGTGTCATCCCGGTGACCTCGACGACATGGCCGGTGGCGCGCCGCGCGGCGTCCCGCAGTTCGGCGACCACGCCGGAAGCGGCCGCGATCTCCAGTTGGGGGCCCGGTCGCGCCACGACGGCGGCGGTCCTGGCCGCGAGCTCCCAGTCGACGAGGAGGTCGACGGCGGATGTCGGTGCAACGGTAGGGGTCACCGAAACACCGTACGTCGGACCACCGGCATCCGTCAGCGGTCGCTGTCCGTCAGCGGTCGCTGTCCGTCACCTACAGCCGCAGCGCGCGAGGGCGGCCCCGGCGGTGTCGAGGGCCGCCCGGCCGGGCAGCGTCGCCGGAACGGCGTCCGCGAGCACGGTGAAGGCGAGCAGGCGTCCGTCGGCGTCCACGACCGTCCCCGCCAGCGAGCTCACCCGGGTGAGGGTGCCGGTCTTGGCCCGCACCACGCCGACGCCCGCCGCCTGTGAGGTGCCGGCGAACCGGCCGGCGAGGGTTCCGGAGGCGCCCGCGACCGGCAGACCGGTGAGGACCGGCCGCAGGCGGGGCTGGTCGGAGGATCCCGCGAACGAGAGGGTCCGGGCGATCATCGCGGCCGAGACCAGCGTGCCCCGGCCGAGACCGCTGCCGCCCGCCATCTGCGCGCCGGCGGTCGGCACCCCCAGCTCGGCGACCTTGTCGAGCACCGCGCGGCCCCCGTCCGCGAACGTCGCCTGCCGCCCCGACCCGATGGCGACCAGCCGGGCGAGGGCCTCGGCGACGGTGTTGTCGCTGTCGGCCAGGGCGAGCTCGACGACGTCCGCGACGCTCGCCGAGCGGACCTCCCCCAGCACCTCGGCCTGCTGCGGGGCCCGCGCCCGCGCGACCTGGCCCGACACCGCGATCCCGCGGGCCGTCAGCAGCGTGGCGAACCTCTTGGCCGCGGACATCGCGGGATCGGGGAGGCGGGGGGCCGGGAGCCCCGGGCGAGGCTGGGCGGTGGGCCGGGTGATCCCGACCATCACCTCAAGGGACATCACGGGGGCGACGAAGCCTCCCACGACGTCGCCCGGCGCCCAGAGCGGGTTCCTCGACGGGCCGGCGAAGAGGGTGTCGTCCAGCCGGACGGTCACGGTGGAGGTGCCTGTCCGGCGCAGGGAGGCCGCCGTCCGGTCGGCGAGGTCGGCGAGACCCGCGTGGCCGTAGGTGGAGTCCGGGTCGCCCTTGCCGGGGGCCAGCAGGACGTCGCCGCCGCCGACGAGGACGACCTCGCCCGCGCTGGTCCCGGCGACCGCCCTGGTGGGCAGCGTCGTGTCCGGTCCCAGGGAGGCCAGGGCCGCGGCGGCGGTGAGGATCTTCGCCGAGGACGCCGGGGCCGCGACGCGCGCGGCGTTCTTCGAGAAGATCGTCGTGCCGGTCGCCACGTCGATCACCTCGGCGCTCACCGATGTCCCCAGGGCGGGGCGGGCGAGCAGCGGGCCGATCACGGCGGTCAGCCCGGCCGTCGTCGGCGCGGCCGGGCCGGCCGAGACGGCGGGGAGCACAGCCACCGGTGAGGACGGCTCGACGGCACCGGGCAGGGGCAACCGGACCTTCGGCAGGGGACCGCCCGTCGTCCGCTCCGGCGGAGCGGGCTGCGACTCCGGCTGGGACTCCGGCGGTGGTTCCGACGGCGCGGGCGACGGCACCAGGACCGACCCCGCGAACAGGACGGCCGAGACGAACCGGGGCACGGTGTTCCGGAGCACGCTCCCCCCTCGAAGAGGATCGGCGATGATGTCAGCGCTGATGATGTCAGGCGATAGGAGAACCATCACCGTGGAGTTCGACGTCACGATCGAGATCCCGAAGGGTCAGCGCAACAAGTACGAGGTCGACCACGCGACGGGAAGGATCCGTCTCGACCGGATGCTCTTCACGTCGACCCGGTACCCCCACGACTACGGCTTCATCGAGGAGACCCTCGGTGAGGACGGCGACCCGTTGGACGCGCTCGTCATCCTGGAGGAACCGACGTTCCCCGGATGCCTGATCCGGTGCCGGGCGATCGGGATGTTCCACATGCGCGACGAGGCCGGTGGCGACGACAAGGTGCTGTGCATCCCCTCCCGTGATCCGCGGATGAGGCACATCCAGGACCTCGCCGACGTCTCCGACTTCGACCGCCTGGAGATCCAGCACTTCTTCGAGACCTACAAGGACCTCGAACCCGGCAAGAGCGTCGAAGGCGCGCACTGGGCGGGTCGTGAGAAGGCGGAACACGAGATCGAGGCCTCCCGGCGACGCCTCGCCGGGTCCGGCGGTCAAGATGTGATCTAGAAGTGACTGAACGTCACAGATATCAGCCCTTCCGTCAGATGCTGGGGAATCAGCGCCCCGCCAGCGGGGGGCGGCGTAGCGTCGGCCCCCTTCAGTGGGGAGACGAGAGCGATGCTGATCACCAGCACACATCTGAAGCGCGTCGGCGTCGTGGTCGCGGCCGGCGCCCTGATCACCGGGACCATCGCGGCCACGGCGTCAGCGGCCCCGGTCCGGACGGCGAAGAAGGTCACCACGCGCACCGCGACGGTCGACGACCGTGCCTCCGCCGGCACCAACCGGTTCTCCTACAGCGGTTTCTGGCGAACGTGCGCCCGGTGCGACAGATCGGCCCTCGGCCGGGGGTACCACTCCTCGGACCGGGTGGGCTCCGTGGCGGGCCTGACCTTCACCGGTAACCGCGCGACGATCTACGGCATCGCCCAGCGCACCGGCGGGGCGACCGCCGTCTACGTCGACGGCAGGTACACCGGTATCGCGCGGTTCGCGTCCAGGCGACGCGCCTATCGGGCCGTGTACACGACGCCGTGGATGCAGGCAGGGCGACACACCGTCACCCTGCGTGTCCTCGCCGGACGGAACCGGGTGGTCGCGGTCGACAAGGCCGTCGTCGTCTCGACGGTGGTGCCCGCGACACCGAGGCCCGCGCCGAGGCCTGTGCCCAAACCCGTGCCCAAACCGACGACGCCCGCGCCGAGGACCACCGGGCCGACGTCCGGGTTCGCGAGCATCACGTTCGACGACGGCAAGACGAACCAGTTCGAGAACGCGCGTCCGGTCCTCCAGGCGGCCGGGGTCAAGGCGACCTTCTACATCATCTCTGACGCCCTCGGCTGGGGTGCGTCGAGCATGTCCGCGAGCCAGGTCCGTGAGCTGGCCGCCGACGGCCACGAGATCGGCAACCACACGAAGTCGCACGCGAACCTGAAGAGCGCCTCGGGGACCCAGGCGGAGACCGAGCTCTCGGGGGCGCAGGAGGCGATCCGGTCCGCGACCGGGATCACCCCCACGACGTGCGCCTATCCGTTCGGGCAGTCCAGTGAGGCCGCGAGGTCCGTCGCGGCGAGACAGCTGCGGGCCTGCCGGGGGACCGGCGGGGGCACCAACCCGACGTCCGGGTTCAGCCGCTACGACCTGAAGACCTTCTACGTGACGACGAGCACGTCGACCGCGGCGGTGCGTGACGCGGCGGACAAGGCCAAGGCCTCGGGTTCCTGGGTCGTCTTCGTCTACCACGGCGTCGGCCAGGTCAGCTCGACGGACGACGTCACGACGCAGTCGTTCATCGACCAGGTCAACGCGATCCGGGGCACCGGCATCCCGATCCGGACCGTGGCCTCGGTCGTCTCCTGACCGTTCACGGGTCAGGGCACCGCGAGGTGGGCGCTGGGCCTGGGGTGCTCGAGGTCCGCCGCGACGACACCGACATAGGCGTTGACCAGGTCCGGGGTGACGCCGGGCGATCGCGGGCGGTCGCTGCCGGTCCGTGCGTCGAGAGCGACCGGCCCGTTCGTCGTCGAGCCGTAGGCGACGCCGTGCCAGACGGCGCCCACCTCCGGCGCGACCCGGCCCGCGGCGGCGTCGGGGAGCTCCCACAGGGACCGGCCGGTACTCGCGTCGAACCCCGTGGCCCAGGCGCTGCCTGCCGTCCCTGACGAGCAGACCGTCGTCTGGCGTCCGTCGAACCGGCAGGTCACCCCGCTGCCGACGGAACGCCGCCGGAGGACCCGCCCTCCGGCGGTCTCGACGAGGGACAGCGTCCGCTCACCGTTCCCGGCAGAGACCGCGAGACCGGCCACGACGGCCGGGCCGGCGGGCCAGGCGGTGACGCTCCCCGTGGCGGTCCCGCTCACCCACGCCCTCCGGCCGTCCGCGAGGCGGACGGCGCCGAGCTGCTGCCCGCCGGTGACCCGCTGCGCGCCGACGGCGAGACCTCCCGTCACGGCGGCGGCGGCGAACCCGTCGGCCTGCCAGCGCACACGCCCGGCGGAGAGGTCGACACCGTAGCTGACGGGTCGTCGTTCCGGCCCGGCCTCCGTCGTGACGACGAGGACGGGACGTGTCTGCGGGTCGCTCCCCGACCCGACGACCCAGGCGCTCCTCAGACGTCCCGCTTCGGAGAGCGACGGGGAGAGGTCGATCCTCGCCCCGGCCGCCCTGCCGTACCCCGCGGTGTCCACGGCGATGACCTCGACGGCGTCGTGGCCCATCGTCGTCCCGTGGCCGGGAACCTCGACGCGGAAGGCCCCGACGACCAGGGAACGGCCGTCCAGGCGGACGATCACGGGGGCACGCGGAGGTGTGCTGGTCCCGGTCCGCTCCCCCGGGGCGACCCAGGCACGCACCGTCCCGGTGCGGGTGTCGAGGACCTGGAGACCCGAGGGGAGGGCCGCGACGAGGTCGAAACCGTTCAGCACGGCCGGGATCGGGGACCCGTCGAGTTCCCTGGGTAGAGGGACCCCGCTGCCCGTGGCGAAGGCCCCGGGAGGGTCGTAGGCGGGAGGAGGCGGGGCGGGACGGCCGTCGCCGTCACCGGCACGCCGGAGCAGCGCGAGCACCACCGTCGCCACCAGCAAGACGACGGCGCCCACCGCCACCGGAACGACCCATCGTGGACGCACGGCACCTCCCCGGAGAACCTCACCGCCCTCAGGGAGGCCGGTCCCCGGACGTCGTCCCTGGAGGCTATCCCCGGACGGCCACCGGCTGCTCGAAGGGGACGATCCCGAAATCGTCGACGTCGTCGTGCCGGGAAGGGACAGCGCGCTCCGTGGCCGCCGGGTCCGGAACCGCCGGGTCCGGAACCGCCGGGTTCAGGGCCCGGAGGAAGTCCGAGGCCCACCGGCCGACGTCGTGAAGGAAGACCCTGCGGCGCATCGACCGCATCCGCCGCGCCCGCTCGCGCGCGGGATCGGAGACCGCGCGGACGATGACGTCCTTGAGTCCCTCGATGTCGTGGGGGTTGACCAGGTAGGCGCTGCCGAGCTCGTTGGCAGCCCCGGTGAACTCGCTGAGGACCAGGGCCCCGCCCTCGTCGTGGCGGCTGGCGACGTACTCCTTCGCCACGAGGTTCATGCCGTCGCGCAGGGCGGTGACCAGCAGGACGTCCGCCGCGAGGTAGAGCGCCGTCAGCTCGGACCGGGGGAAGGACTGCATCAGGTAGTGCACGACCGGGTTGCCGATGTGCCCGTGGACGCCGTTGATCCGGCCGACGATGACCTCGACCTCGTCCCGGAGCACCTGGTAGCTGCCGACCCGCTCCCGGCTCGGCGTCGCGACCTGGACGAAGACGGTCTCCTTGGATCCCAGGCGGCCCTCGTCGTACAGCTCGGAGACGGCCTTCAGGCGGTGGAGGATGCCCTTCGTGTAGTCGAGGCGGTCGACGCCGAGCAGGATGACCCCCGGGTCGCCGAGCTCGTGGCGGATCTGCTTCGCCCGCTCGAGGATCTCCGGGGTGCGGGCGGCGCGGTCGAGCTCCTCCGTGTCCACGGAGATGGGGAACGCCGCCGCGCGTACCGCGCGCGTACCGTTCCCGCCGGGTCCCGGGACGACGACGGCGCCCCGGCGGGTCGTCAGCCCGTTGCGTCGGCAGGCCCGCAGGAAGTTGTTGGCGTCGGCGGGACGCTGGAATCCGAGCAGGTCGGCACCGAGGAGGCCGTCGAGGATCTTCCGGCGCCACGGGAGCTGCGCGAAGATCTCGTAGGGCGGGAACGGGATGTGGTTGAAGAAACCGATCCGAAGATCCGGCCTGGTCTCCCGGAGCATCATCGGCACGAGCTGGAGCTGGTAGTCCTGCACCCAGACGGTCGCGCCGATCGCGGCCTGGGCCGCCGTCGCCGTCGCGAACCGCTGGTTGACGGCGACGTAGGACTCCCACCAGGGACGGTGGAACTCGGGAGGGACGATGACGTCGTGGTAGAGGGGCCAGAGCGTCCCGTTGGACATCCCCTCGTAGTAGCCCTCGATCTCCTCGGCACTGATCGGGACCGGGACGAGGTCCATGTTCCCCGCCTCGAAGGGGGGCGGGGCGTCGCCCGGCGCACCCGTCCAGCCGACCCAGGCACCGTCGTGCTCGCGCATGATGGGTTCGAGAGCCGTGACCAGTCCACCGGGACTGGTCTGCCAGCTCGTCGTCCCGTCCGGTTCGTCCTTGCGGTCCACCGGCAGCCGGTTCGCCACGACGACGAGATCGTCAACCCCGTGAGGAGCCTCGCGGCTGCTTGTCGAAGCAACCATTCCCCGATCACCCCATTCGGTCGCTCAGGGTGACTCTACCCGCGAGCCTTCCAGGCAACCTCCGGAGGAGGGGCGCAGGGTGATCACGGTCCGCACACGGCGCCCGTAGCCGGCACCAGGCCACACACGTGCCGGTCCGGGCGTCGTCACCGGTTGGGAGGCCGCGGCCGGGCAGGCTGATACATCACGCCACAACGGCCGGAAGGAAGGGATGACGGCCGGAGCTCACGCCACCGCCCGGCTCTCCGACTCGACGGAGGACAGCTCGACCGTCGTGGGCTCCGGGCACGCGGCGAGGTCAGGGCCGGAGGCGGTGTCCTCGCCGGCGGTCGCCTGAACCTCGGCCTCGAGCTCGTGGGCGCTCATCGCCTGCATCGTCGTCCAGGCGATGCCGCAGAGCAGGAGGACGAGGAGCACTCCGACCGCGACGACGGAGGCGAAGCCCGGCAGGGCCGTCGCCTCGTAGACCACCCAGGACACCGCGGCGGTCGCCGGGATCGTCGCGACCCACGCCGTCACCATCTGGATGATCACGGCCCGGTTCGCCCCCTGGCCCGAGGCGGTTCCGGCGCCGATCACCGAGGACGCCGCGGCGTGCGTCGTCGAGATCGGGACCCCCAGCGCGGTCGCACCGAAGATCGCCGTCGTCGCTCCGATGTTGGCCGACACCCCGGTCCGGGCGCTGAGTTTGGTCAGCCGGTTACCCATCGTGTCGATGATCTTCCAGCCACCCCACGCCGTCCCGACCGCGATCGCCGCGTAGGAGGCCAGGGCCGCCCACTCCGGCACCGGCAGGGAGGAGGACCCGGCCGTGACGTCGAGATACCCCGCGCCCGCCAGCAGAGCCGCGATCACACCCATCGTCTTCTGGGCGTCGTTCGCACCGTGCCCGAACGACACGGCCGCCGCCGACAGCAACTGGAGGTACTTGAACGGCTTGGCGTCGTCCGAGAGCCGCGTCACCCGCTGGATGCCCATGACCAGCCAGGTCGCGACGGCGGCGACCGTCAGGGCGACGGCGGGGGAGGCCACGATCGCGGCCACCGTCTTCCAGACGCTCCCCCAGCTGACCGCGGAGACTCCTCCCGCGGCCACACCGGCACCCACCAGGCCCCCGATGATCGCGTGTGACGACGAGGACGGCATCCCGAAATGCCACGTCAGAAAGTTCCAGGCGATCGCCGCGAACAACGCGGCGAAGACGACCGCGACGGTGACATGACCCGGTTTGACTGTTTTGGCGACAGTATTCGCAACGGCAGTTCCGACAAAGAAGTAGGCAGCGAAGTTGCAGGCCGCCGAGAACCAGACCGCCCATCGAGCGGGCATGGCACGGGTTGCCACCACAGTGGCCACCGAGTTCGCCGCGTCATGGAAGCCGTTCGAGAAGTCGAACAGCAACGCCAGGGTCACGACGGAAATGACAATGAGCAGCAGAATGTCCACTCGTATCTCCCCTAGGCGGGGGACTCGCTCGGCTCCCGCAGAATGCACGATACGGAGACGAGGAGGGTGTAAGCAAAGGTCAACTTGCTCTCGCGCGTACGTCATCGCAGGTAGTCACGCTGCGCTCATCTCCACGACACGGCCGTGTAGTGCGCCGCTAACGTCTGATACAAGGCTCGTTCACCTCTCGTTAACTGCACGGTCGGCCAAAATTTCATCGCATTGAGGGGCCTCCGGGGCGAGGTCCTTTCATGGTTTACGCGCCACGCCCCCCGGTAATCTTTACATTTCAACACCGGAAGGATGTCGCGGCCCGGGGCGACCCCGGTCACGGAAGGCCGAACCTCGAAACTCTCCGCCCCACCGCCCTGACTCTCCGATGACTCCCCGAAGGCTCTCCTGAAGACTCCGCGGAACCCTCCCGCATCTCGTCCCACGACTCGCCTCTCTCCCTCGTCCCGCATCTCGCGGAGTGACGAGGCGCGCAGCAACCATCACCCAAAGTGAACATCACCTGTCAGAACGGTGATCTGTGCGCCCCTGATTAGTCCCCTCGGCGCCGGGGATGAGAAACTGCCGAGGGTGAGCCGTCCCTCTCGTAAGACGTTCCCCGTCACGGTCACCCGGATGCCGGTCGTGCGCTGCCAGATCTGTGGGCAGAACGTCACCAACCTGCGAGTTCCAGCAGCCGAGGCACTGACCGAGCACTATCGCCGGGACCATCCGGAGCTGCTGGGCGACGACGGCTCCTACCACGACGAGTGACACCCACCGTCACGGTCGCCGGTGGGTCCCCGTAGTCGTCCCTCCGGGCGGGTCCGGGGTGCCCGTCACCCCAAGGACCTTGGGAGTTCGGCCGGCCGGCTGAGTCCTCGTAGGGTGAGCTCCTGGCCATAGAGGTCCTGAGGAGAAACGACTCCCGTCGAGGCGGGTGCCTCGAAGCTGCCCGGTGTCGACAGCCAGGCCCGCGGTTCGAGTCCGCGGATGGCCACCAGTGTCGGCGAGGTCCGCCCGTGAGGGGCTCCGGTCCTCCCACGGGTCACCGGGTCCGTCACGGTGTCCGTCAGGCACAATCGCTGTCGATGAGACCTCCGGCGCCGCGAACAGCACTCCTCGTCGGGCTCCTGCTTGCGCTCGGCGTCGCGGCGCTGACCGTCGACGTCCCGGACGTCGGCGTCGTCCGGGACCAGATCACGGCGGCGGGTCCGCTCGCCCCGATCCTCTTCGTGGCCGCCTACGCGGTGGTCGTGCCCGCGCCCTTCCCCAAGAGCGTCCTGAGCGCGGCGGCGGGGGTGGCGTTCGGCCTCCCGCTCGGGGCCGCGCTCGTCCTCGCGGGCGCGACGACCGGCGCAGCCCTCGCCTTCGGCCTCGCACGGGCCCTCGGCCGTGACGCCGTGAACCGGATGGCCGCCGGGCGCCTCGACCGGGTCGACGACGTGATCGAACGTCACGGAGTCCTCGCCGCCCTGGTGATCCGCTTCATCCCGGTGATGCCGTTCACCGTTCTCAACTACGCCTGCGGGGTGACCGTCATGCGCCTGCGGCACTTCGTCGCCGGCACCCTCGTCGGCATCGCTCCGGGCACCACCGTCCACGTCGCCCTCGGCAGCATGGGGGCCCAGGTGTCGCTCTGGGTGCCGGTCGGCGTCTCCGTCGGGCTCGGACTGGTGTCCCTCCTGATCGGCCTGAACTGGGAACACTTGCCGTACACGAAGCGCCACTCTCAGTAGCGAATTGGTGGCTCCAGACATTCTGTGCGGCAAAGTTTGACGCACTCCATTGCACCGGCCGGGCTGGCAGGTCAGACTCGCTCACCGGGATCACACCCTGTGCACGGCCTTTAACCACTCCGGTGTCCGGCCCCCCGGAGGAAGGATGCGCGCCCATGTCCGGCTCTGACCATGCCCCGGTCGGCGTCCCCCACCCCGTAGGGCGAGGGACTCCGACGAGCCCCGGGACCACGGAAGAGGCGGACCGGTGGCGACCTCTGAACACCGCACGCGCCCTGGCCGTGCCGGTGCTCGTCGTCGCGGTCCTCGCTCCCTACGCCCTCGCGCTGTCGGGGCTCTGGACGAGCATCGGGGACGACCTCGACGCCACCCACCTCGAGCGGTCTGGCGTCGTGGCCTTCCGCCCGCTGATCCGGCTGATCGCCGCCACCGCCAACGCGCAGAGCACCGCCGTCGCGGGTGATCCCCTCGACGTCACCGCGCTCCGGGCCGCGATGGCCGAGACGGACTCCGCCGACGCGAAGGTCGGTGGTGCCCTCGGGATGGACCGGCGGTGGACCGATGTCCGCTCCCGTCTGGAGCACCTGATCTCGTCCACCCCGACGAGCTCGGCGGCCTACACCTCGTTCAGCCAGGTGATCGACCTGGAGAACGCCCTGCTCGCCGCCGTCGTCGACTCGTCCCGGCTCCGCGTCGACCCCCAGCTCGACGTCCACTACCTCGTCGAGGCCGCCGGGACGCACGTGCCGGAGATCCTCCTGACGGCCGGACGGATCAACGACCTGACGCTGCTCGTCGAACGCCGGCGTTCCGCGGCACGGGCCGACACGATCACTGTCGTCGTCGCCCAGTCCGAGATGCGCCAGGCCGCGGACCGCATGGACAACAGCCTGCGCAAGGGGTTCGACACCAGTTCGAGCCGGACCCTCGGCCCCGCCCTGCTGCGGGAACTCGACAAGTTACGGGACGCCATCGCCGCCATGGCACCTCCGATGCAAGGCATCGGCTCGATGCCCGACGTACCGAGCGGCACCGTCACCAAGGTGGCGAGCCAGCAGCTCCGGGGCGCCGCGATCGAGACCGAGACGGCGGCCCTCGACCAGCTCGACGATCTGCTGCGCCTTCGGGCCGGCAGCCTGTCCGGCGAGCGGCGGACACAACTCACCATCAGCGTCACAGGCCTCGTCCTCGCCGTCGTGGCGTTGGTCCTCCTCGCCCCCGGACGTCGCCGGGCCACCCGCGTGGAGCGGATCCCGGTACCGATGGATCCGGCGTCCCCGCAGACCATCCCGCCGGACGGGCCCGCGCGGTCCTCCGGCGCACGGCACCGGGAACCGGGCGACCTGCTGGGAGCGCACGAACTGTTCGAAGGACAACAGATGATCAAGGTCGGCAGAACGATCACCTCGAGTACGTCGAGGCGGAAGGAGGCGGCGACCCCGTCCGAGGAGGACCGGTGATCCTTCGTCGTCGTCGCCCCGCCGTCCGGGAGCGCGTCAATCTCCTGGCTGTCATCCCCCTCCTGGTCGTCGTGCTCCTCGCCATCCCGCTGCTGAGCGCACGGCTCGACGAGGCCAGGGCCGCCGCCGCCGCGAACCGCTCGGCCGCCGCCGCGGGCCGGGTCAGCTCCCTGATCGAGATGATTCAGCGGACCAGGCTCCTCTCCGTCGCCTTCACGAGCACGTCCGAGGTCGCTCCCAACACCCTGACGGTCCAGCTCCAGGAGATCGAGCAGCGGCGGGCGGAACTCGTCGCCGACCCGGCGATCATCGAGCTGCCCAGCCTGCGCGACGCCCTCGACCGTCTCCAGCTCGACTACGTCGGCACGAGCGTCCTCACCGGCTGGGGTTCCGACCTCCAGGCCGTCGAGGACTACGGCGCCATCGTCGAAGGGCTCGTCGACGCGCTCGCCCTCAACGGCAACACCCTTGTCGACAGGGAGGGCGCGGCCACCCTGGAAACCCTCGACACCCTGCTGCGCTCCGACGAGGCCGCGAGCAAGCGGACCGCGATGCTCCTGCTGGCGTCGACCAACCCGACCAACCGCGAGCGCGCCCTGACGTCCGCCCGGGAGATGGGCATCCTCGCGAACGTCACGGCCGCCCAGTTCCGCCGGATCGCCCGGGCCTCGGACACGGCACTCTTCACCCTCGCCGACGGCGGTCCGACGGCGAAACGGCTCGTGGCGGCGGAGTCCGTCCTCACCGCGGCGGGCCCTCGCACCGAGACCTCCGACCGGCTGGCCGCCGAGGTCCTGGCGGCAGGGCAGGCCCAGACGGAGATCCGCCAGCTCGTCGAGAGCCGGATCGCCCGGGAGGCCGTGGAACGCGCCGAAAGCGACCTGAGCGGCGCCTGGTGGACGACGATGACGCTCAGCGGGCTGGGGCTCGCGTTCCTCGCGCTCGTCCTCGGCCTGTCCGTCATCGTGGGCCGCTCGGTCACCCGGCCGCTGCAGAGCCTGACCGTCGCCGCCGGCCGGGTCGCCGACCTCGCGCAGGCGGAGCTGCTCCACGTCGTGGACGAGGACGCCCAGGAGGCCCGGGCACCCCGGCTCGCCGCGATCGACGTCCGCAGCGAGGACGAGATCGGCGAGCTCGCCACCGCGTTCAACCGGGTGCAGGCCACCGCCGCACTGCTGCTGGAACGCCAGGTGACCAGCCGCCGCAACGTCGCCGCGATGTTCGCGAGCATGGGACGTCGCACGTCCAACCTCGTCGGCCGTCAGCTCGCCCTGATCGACAACCTGGAACGGGCCGAGGAGGACCCGGAGACCCTCGCGACGCTCTACCGCCTCGACCACACCGCCACCCGGCTCCGGCGCAGCGCCAGCAGCCTCGTCATCCTGTCGGGCGGGACGGAGAGTCTCGGCGAGGGACAGCCGATGACGATCGGGGACGTCGTCCGCGCCGCTCTCGGGACGGTCGAGGGCTACCAGCGCGTCACCCTGCAGCAGGTGCCCATGCTGTGGGTGAGCCCCGGGACGGTGGGTGACCTCTCGCTGTTGCTCGCGGAACTGCTCGACAACGCGTTGTCGTTCTCCCCGCCCCGAACCAAGGTCGAGGTGGCGGGCGGCATGTCCGTCGGGGGCGGGTGCGTCATCTCGGTCACCGACCACGGGATGGGCATACCGGAGGCGCGGCTGGCCGAGGAGAACGGCCGTCTGCGACACCGGGAGCGGCTCGACCTCGCACCGACCGACCTCCTCGGGCTCTTCGTCGTCGGCCGGATCTCACGCCGTCACGGGATCGACGTCCACCTGACGACGACCCCCGGCTCCGGGCTCACAGCCGTCGTCACGCTGTCCGCCGCCCTCATGGTCGACGGCCCCGCCGCCATCCCCCCACGGGGTCCCGTACGGGCTCCCACCGCCGTCCCGGAGCAGCAGGCCCCGGACGGGCCGGTCCCCGCCGAGACCCCGGCCGGACGGACGCCGAACGGTCTCCCCCGTCGGGGGAAGGCGCCTGCCGGAGAGATACCCGTTCCAGCCTCGTCCCCGTCCGGCTCCGCCCAGGCCCCGGACGACGGGATCGCGAGCGATCGTCAGCTCGCCGCGCTCACGGGCTGGTCGGCGCCCCAGCCCCCGTCGCCGGCGGAACCGCCGGTCCCCGCGCAACCGCCGGTCCCCGCGCAACCGCCGGTCCCTGGTCAGCCGTCCGCGGGGCAACCCGGCGGCGGGCTCGTCCGGCGGGTGCGCGGCAGAAGCCTCGCAGGGCTCGGGCTGGGAGCGGACGCTCCGCCGAGCCCGTCGTCGGCGCCGCGGCCCATCGACGCGGACGCCCTCCGGAAGGAACTCATCGACGTCGAGGCGGCGGTCGACCGTGCCCGGCGTCCACCGGCCGGCGGGACAGACGCCCCTCCCGACGCGACGCCCACGCCTCCCGAGGGGACGGACATGGCGAGGAGGGTCCCGGGCAGGGCGCTCCGCGACTTCGACCGGGTGTTCGTACCGTCCCGGGAGTACCGCGCCCGCTTGGACGACGGCGCTACTCCCGGCGGGTTGGTACGGCGGGTGCGAGGTGCGAGCCTCACCACCGACCCGGAGGGGCCGGGGATCCCGGCCGGAGGACCGACGGACAAAGATGTCCCCACCGGATCCATTGCCCTCGTTCCGGAACGCCCCGAAGATGTGCTCGCCTGGACCAAAGGCCTGGAGGCGGCCATGGACAGGCTTGCCCCGGGTGACGAGCGGCAGAACGCAGAAGGAGATCGCTGATGACCGAGACCAGATTCGGGCTGAGCGAACAGGCCCAGGACTTCACCTGGCTGTTGGCCCGATTCGCGCAGGACACTGCGGGAGTGATCGATGTCATCGCCGTGTCGTCGGACGGCCTGTTAATGGCCTCGGCCGGGGACGCCGACCGTGCGAGCAGCGACCGGCTGTCGGCGATCGTCTCGGGGATCGTCAGCCTCGCCGGCGGCGCGGGGTCGAGCTACGGACTCGGCCCTCTGAACAAGGTGATCGTGGACGCCGAGGGTGGATTCCTCGTCGTGATGGCGATGGGCGCGGGGGCTCTGCTCGGCGTCGTCGCCGAGCGGAGCGCGTCGCTCAGCACGGTGGCGTACGAGGCCGCGTTGTTCATCAACCGCACCAACGGGATGCTCAACCCCCAGCTGATCAATGAGTTGAAGAACTCGGTTTCCGGATGACAGGACGCTTCGACGAGAGGCCGGGGGGATCTCTGATCCGGCCGTTCCTGCTCACCGCGGGCCGCACGGCGGACGCCGGTGCCATCCCCATCGAGACCCAGGTGATCGCGACCTCCAAGGCGGGGACCGCGGTCGGCACCCTGGCCTTCGAGTACCACGACATCGTCACGCTGTGTGCCGAGCCGATGGCCGTGGCGGAGATCGCCGCGCGATTGCGGTTGCACCTCGGTGTCACCCGCGTCCTCGTCACCGACCTTCAGCGACAGGGCATGGTGACGGCGTATCTCCCCCAGACCGATCCCCGCGATGACGTGGACATGATCGTCAGAGTGATCAACGGCCTGCGCCGGCAGATCTGAAGCTGACAGGTCTGGGCGGGTATCCGCCTTTCCGCTGCCTTCGCCGAGATCACGGAATCCCTCCCGAAATGGGGACCTCCGGCCCGGACCTGGACTCGTCACGTCGGATCACGCCCTGTGAGCATCCTGGCCAGGGTGTGATTTCCACGGAACGGCACATGTTTGTCATCGGCAACCGTCAGCATGGTCGGCGGCGCGCCAAGACCAACTGCGCGTAACCAAGTGCCGACAAGCATGGGGGTTGTAGGTGCGCACGCACGGGTGGACACCGACCCGCCGACACAGCGCCATCGTGGTGCTGGCGGCCGCGGCCCTCGCGGCCGGATTGGAGGGTGCGCCCGCCAGCACCGGAACCGGCACTCTCGCCTCGGCCCTCACCGCACCCACGAAACCGAGCAGGACCCAGTCTGCCCGCCCGAAGGTCGTCGGCGCCTCACCCACATCGCCCCCGTCTCCCTCCGCCGAACGGCCGGACCCGCGCGAGACGAGCACCTCGCCGAGCCACCTCCTGGGCATCACCGCGGACCCCCACGAGTCCTCCGCCAAGAGCCACGTCCCGACCTCGGACGACGAGAAGCCGGACGACGGAACGGGAAGACCGGGGACGGAGAACGACGACCGGAGCGGGAACGAACCGGCCTGGGCCCCTCCGGCTCCCCTCCCGTCAGCCTCCGCCGACAGCCGTCGCGTCACCGTGGTGCTCACTCCCCATCCGGACGACGAGACCCTCAGCCTCGGGGCGTGGACGGCGAACGCGGTGGCTCAGGGACAACGGGTGATCATCGTTGCCGTCACCGACGGCCGCGGCACCGGGGCCATCAAGTCCCTGTCGACGAAACTCGGCCGAGGGGTGACCCGGAACGAGATCGCGGACGCACGGATCCGCGAACTGATCTCGGCTTCCATCGCCCTCGGTATCGATCCCGGCGACATCTACCTCGCCCACTGCGACGCGGAGAGGTCGGCCGGCGGGGCCCGGATCACCCCGCCAGAGGCGACGGCCATTGTCGAGACCTTCGCGGAGCGCTTCCCGCTGGCGACGTTCGCGACGATGTCCTGGGTCGCCGAACGGCACACGGACCATCTCGTCGTGGGCCAGGCCCTGCGGGACGCGTCGGAGACCGGCGTCGTCAAGAAATCGGTGTTCGCGATCTCCCGCCTGTGGTGGAAGCTCCCCTCGCCGAAGCCGGTCACCGACGTCCGCGCCACCAGCGCCACCGCCCGCCGGCGGGTACTCGCCGCCGCCGCGAGCTACCAGGTGTGGAACCCGGCCCGCAAGCGCTACTCCGTCGGGTGGCTGTCGGTACGCCACCAGTTCACGTCTCTGATCGCCGACCCCCGTAGCCGTGTCCACCAGGGCCCCAAACCGACCCTGTCGGGTATGGAGCCCTGAGAACGTCCGGCGGCCCCTCAGCTGCCCCTCGGCGGCCCCTCAGCGGCGCAGGTCGACCCCGGCCCGGCCACTCGGGTCCTGGGCGAGGAGCTCCTCACTGAGACGGCCGAGCCCGTGGCCGGTGGGGGTCCCGTCCGGCGCGGTGCGGACCAGGCGCCATCCGCCGTCGGACGACGCCGCCGGGTCCCGGCCGTCGTCGTCGATGCGGCTGAGCGCGGTGAAGACGGCGTCGAGCGCCGCCGCCCGCATGGCGACGGACAGGTCGGCCGGATCGGCGCCCGCGTCCAGCAACCGACGGGCGGCGGGCACGTTGCGGATCGCGTCGATGTCTCTCCAGACGTCGACGGCGTCCTGCCACAGAGGTCGAAGGAGCCGCGACCGCAGCTGCTCCGCGTCCAGGTCGAGGTACATCCAACGATGATGCGACAGGGGGCGCCACGGCACGCCCTCGCCACGCAGGGGTCCGGAGGATCCCCGGCCACCCGGCCGCCGGATCAGCGGCGCAGCAGGGACCGAAGGGACGGTCTGCGGACGTCGAAGGGCCGCAGGTCGATGATCCGGCGTCCGTTCCTCGCGGGCGCGGAGGTGGTGGGCTCGACGGTGAGCAACAGGTCGATCAACCAGTGGTAGTAGGCCTCGACGTAGTGGTAGCTCGTGATGCCCCACCGGTGGTTCGGATCCGCCTGGGCGACCTCAGCCGGAGGTGTGGCTCGCACGAGCCGCGGCCCGAACTCCGCGACGAGCACCTGCGTCATCGGCCTCTGGGCGGCTTCGAGGTCACGGGCCCACCCGGCCTGCGGCTCGGGCAGCTCGGTGCCGTCGGCGACCCTCGTCGTGTAGGGAGCCTCGTTGAGGACGAAGGTGGTGTCCGGGAGCTCCTTGACGAGCCGTTTGACGAGGTGTCGCGCGGAGGTGGCGAAGAGTTTCTGGCGGCGGGGCTGAGTCATCGAACTCACCTCGTCGGCCTCGGCCAGGGCCTTGGTCCACATCTCGGTGCGCTTGACGTAGTCGGAGCCGGTCACCCAGCTCCTGCCGAGACGCAACAGCTGGAGCCGTTCGTCGACGAGGTCGAGGACGAGCAGATCCGGTTGGTGCTCGACCAGCCGGTCGATGACGGTCCTGGCCAGGTCCTCCTCGACCATGCGCAGCCCGAAGCCGGTCAGGCCGTTCATGTCCGCCCCGGTCACCGGCAGCGGCCGGGAGTCCTGGCTGATCCACGAGCTGCGCGCACCGTAGTAGAGAAGCGGCAGGCGCTCGGCGAGCTCCTCGGCCCTGCTCTCGACGGCGAAGGCATCCCTGGTGACGCAGCTGCCCCAGATCGCGACAGTCCTGCGTCCGTCCCCTGCACCCATGCACGCGCCCCCACGCTGAAGTCGCTGTCGTCGCTCGGTCCGTGCCCATCATCGCGGTTGCGCGGTACTCCGCCGGTCGAACGAGGAGATTTCCGCCGTCCGGACCAGGACCACCACCCCGTTCGGCCGGAAGCCTCCGCCAGAGCCGGAAGCCTCCGTCAGGGCCGGAAGCCGACGTCGCCGTCCACCGTGCCGCCGCGGGAATACCCGCCGTTCTCGGGCTTGGGGGTCCGCATCATCAGCTCGGGGACGGCCTCGGCCGGCGAGTACCCCTCGTAGAGCACCCGGTAGACCGCCTCGCTGATCGGCATGTCGACGCCGTGCTTCAGCGCGAGCTCCCGGGTGCTGCGGGAGTTCAGGACCCCCTCGGCGACCTGTCCCAGGGCCGCCTTGATGTCGTCGAGGGACCGGCCCCTGCCCAGTTCGACCCCGACGGTGTGGTTACGGGACAGCGTCGACGAGCAGGTGAGCATGAGATCGCCCAGCCCGGACAGGCCGACGAGCGTCAGGGGGTCGGCCCCCCGGCACACCGCCAGCCTGCTGATCTCGGCGAGACCACGGGTGATCAGGGCCGCTCTGGCGTTGGCGCCCATCTCCAGGCCGTCGCTGATCCCCGCGGCGATCGCGACGACGTTCTTCACGCAGCCACCGATCTCGACACCGGTGACGTCCGTGCTGGTGTAGGGGCGGAAGAAGGTGGTGTGGAAGGCCTCCTGGACGCGCCGCGTCACGGTCTCGCAGGTCCCCGCGACGGTGACCGCCGTCGGCAGGCCTCGCGCGACCTCCGCGGCGAACGACGGGCCAGACAGGAACGTCAGGTTCTGGTGCATCCCCTCGGGCAGGACGTCGCGCAGCACCTCGCTCATGGTCATGAGGGTCTCGACCTCGATCCCCTTCGCCGCCGAGCAGAAGACGACCCGGTCGTTCAGCAGGGGACGGGCCTGTTCCACGACGGTGCGGACGACGTGGGACGGGACGACGATCACGACGAGTTCCGCGCCGTCCAGCGCCTCGGCGAGGTCGGGGGACGCGGTGAGGCTCGGTGGCAGGGCCACTCCGGGGAGGTACCGGGCGTTCTCGTGCCGGTCGGCGATCGCCGCCAGCACCTCCCGGTCGATGTCCCACACCCTGACCGGGAATCCCTTGGACGCCAGGGTCGCGCCCAGCGCGGTGCCCCACGATCCGGCGCCGAGGACGGCGACCCGCATTCGGCTCCTCCCTTCACACGACGGTGGTGACGAACCGCGGCACAGCCTCGGCGACGGTGGGGGTCCAACGCAAGCCGCGAAGGACCGAACCATAACAAAGCGATCACGGCCCCGGGTCAGGGAGCGCCGGTCGGCGCGAGATCTCACCGATTCGGACGGTGTTCGGGCCGTCGTCCGATGCCGACGAGGTACGGGCGGGCGAAGACCCGACGTCAGACGGACAAGGAGCCCCGATGCCCGACCAGACCTATCGGCTGGTGACCCGGAGCGACTTCGACGGCCTCGTCTGCGCCGTGCTCCTGCGGTCCCTGGGAATGATCGACACCATTGACTTCGTCCATCCGAAGGACGTCCAGGACGGGCTCGTCGAGGTGACGGGCCGGGACATCCTCACGAACCTCCCCTACTCACCGAACGCCCATCTGGTCTTCGACCACCACCACAGCGAGACCCTCCGCACCCCCGCCGGGGCCGCCAACCACGTGATCGACGCCGCCGCGAAGTCCGCGGCGCGCGTCGTCTACGACTACTACGGCGGCGCGGGCCGGTTCCCGGGGATCTCCGACGAGCTGATGCGGGCCGTCGACCAGGCGGACTCCGCCGACTACGGCCTCGACGACATCGTCGACCCCAAGGACTGGACCCTGCTGAACTACCTGATGGACAGCCGCACCGGCCTCGGCCGGTTCCGTGACTTCCGGATCTCGAACTACCAGCTGATGATGCAGCTGATCGACGACGTCCTCGCCCATGACGACGTCAAGGCGATCCTTCGCACCCCGGACGTCGCCGAGCGCGTCGCCCTCTACGCCACGCAGGTCCCGCTGTTCGTCGAGCAGCTGCACCGCGTGTCCCACACCAGGGGCGATCTCGTGGTCGTCGACCTGCGGACCGAGGAAGTCATCCACGCCGGGAACCGCTTCATGATCTACGCGCTGTACCCCCAGTGCCGGGTCTCGGCGCACCTGATCTGGGGGAAGCAGCGGCAGAACACCGTGATCGCCTGCGGAAAGTCGATCATCGACCGGACCTCTCCCGCCGATCTGGGCGCCCTGATGCTCCGGTTCGGCGGCGGCGGCCACCTCAACGCCGGGACGTGCCAGGTCGAGCACGACCGCGCCGACGACGTCCTCGGCCAGATCGCCGACGCCGTGAACGCCCACGCCCGCCCGGCCCCGACGGCCTGATCAGGGGAGCGGCTCGGGGGGCAGCCCCTTCATCGCGACGGTCATCACGTCCTTCCAGAGGGGGGCGGCGAGGGTGGCGCCGTAGAGGGTGCCGTAGGAACGGCCCGCCACGGTGACGCCGGTCAGGCGCCTCCGGACGACGGCGCCGCCCTTCCCCCTCCGTCCCGGGTCCGCGACCCACACGGCGGTGCTGCGCTGGGCGGTGTAGCCGACGAACCACGAGTCGTAGGGGCCGTCGGTCGTGCCCGTCTTGCCGGCGGAGGGCCACCGGCGGAGCGGGCCGACCCCCGCGGCGGTCCCCTTCGTGAACACCTGGCGCAGGGCGTCGTTGACGCCTCCGGCGACATCCGGGTCGAGGGCCCGCGAGCAGGTCCGCCCCGGCACCGGCACCGGCACCCAGGTCCCGGGGGCCACGGCGGGAGCCCTGGGCAGCGCGCCCGCCCGGTAGACCGACGTGACGGAGAACGGCCGGCAGTACGTGCCGCCGGAGGCGAACCCCGCATAGGCGGCGGCCATCGTCAGGGGCGCGATCTCCTTGACGCCGAGGGTCAGGGAGGGCAGGCACGCGGGCAGTTCCGTGCTGCGGACGTCGGACGGGCCGCAGTCGGCGCCCGGCACCGCGAGGTGGACGCCGAGCCGGCCGGCGACATCGGTGATGTCGCAGAGGTCGAGCTGGGACTCCATGTCGACGAAGGCGACGTTGACCGAGTTGTACGTCGACTGGAGGACGCTCATCGTTCCGGTCTCACCCCCCTCGGCGTTGCCGGGCTCGTACGGCCTCGTCCCCCGCAGCCGTCTCCCGCACGACGTGAACGCCGAGTACGGGAAGGCGCGCTTGGTCGCGTCGACGGTGTCGCCGAGGGAGCGGCCTGACTCCAGCCAGGCGGCGACCGTGAACGGCTTGAACGACGACCCGGTCTGGAACCCGCTGCCCCCGCCGACGACCTGGTCGGCGGAGTAGTTGACGGACGTCGCCCCCGGGGCGGTCGCGACGGCGTACCGGCTGTTCTGGGTCATCGCCAGCACCCGCCCGGTGCCTGGCTCCACGGTGACGGCCGCGGCGCCGAGACCGTCGGAGTCTTGGGGCGGGACCGCCGTGTGGACGGCCTCCGTCGCCCGTTCCTGGAGACGCGCGTCGAGGGTCGTGCGGATGATGAGCCCGCCCCGGTTCACCGTCGTCATCCGCTGGGCCGCGGTCGTGCCGAGCGAGGCGTAGGCGGGATCGGTGAGGAGAGTGCGCAGGACGAAGTCGCAGAAGTACCCGTGGACGCCCGTGGCGGTACACCCGTGCCGTGGCTGCCGTCCGGGGGCGGAGACGGGGGCCGCGACCGCCGAGGCGTACTCGGCAGGGGTGATCATTTTTTGGTCGAGCATGCGCGCGAGGACGATGTCGCGCCGGTTGCGGGCGGCCTTCGGACGCCGTTGCGGGTCGTAGCTGCCGGGCTCGACGATCATTCCGGCGAGGAGTGCCGCCTGCGGCAGGGTCACCTGCGAGGCCCGGACGCCGAGGTAGCGCTGGGCCGCGGCCTCGACGCCATAGGTCGGCCCCCCGAAGTAGACGATGTTGAGGTATGCCTGGAGGATCTGCTCCTTGCTGAGGACGTCGTCGAGCGCGAGCGCGAGCCGCATTTCCTTGATCTTCCGTGTAGCGGTCTTCTCAACGGCCGCGCGGGCCCCCGTCCGGTCGCCGGCCATCAGCGCCTGCTCCAGCAGGACGTTCTTCACGTACTGCTGGCTGAGGGTCGACGCCCCCTGGATCTGTCCACCGGTCCCGTCGACGACGGCGGCCCGGAGGATCCCGCGGACGTCGACCCCGCCGTGCTGGTAGAAGCGTGAGTCCTCGACGGCGACGACGGCCTGGCGCAGGACGGGCGCGATCGCTGTCAGCGGCACCTCGACCCGGTTCTCGTCGAAGAAGTAGGTGACCGGAGCCCCGTTCGCGGCGAGGAGGACGGATCGCTGCGGGAGTGAGGAAGAGGCCAGTTCGGAGGGGAGGGAGTCGAAGTAGTCCGTCCCGGAGTTCACGGCCCAGCCCGCCGAGGCGGCGAGCGGCAGCACGAACACCGACGCCAGCGGCCCCATCAGCGCGCTGACCAGGATCAGTTCGAACAGCAGGACCAGCGAGCGGCCCCGGGCCCGCCACCGGCGGCGCGCGGACCCTCCGGACCGAGTTCTGCGAGACCACATCGTCCCCACCCCCTACGGATGCTGCCGCGCGCCGGCCCGAACCCTTGACGAGCAATCACCCACAGTCACGGCACGTCATTATGTGTCAACCAATGTCTTGATCGCGGCTCCGCCTCACCGGATTCCCGGACCGGGTGAGGAGATCGACCCTGAACCACCTCGTCCGATAACCTCGGTCATAGTCCCTGTTACCGCGCATATCGGAACGTGCCTGTGGTCCCGGGAGAGGACGGACCATGTCATCGGAGCCTCCGGTCTCCCCGGCTGTCGGCCTCAGCCTCGCCGACAAGATCGACCGGCTGTTCGCCACGATGCACCCGAAGGACCGGGGCGAGTTCACCTATCGGGAGGTCGCCGACGGGATCAAGACCCTGCTGGCCGATCGCGGCGAACCCGACGGGTCGCTGTCCCCGTCGTACATCTGCCAGCTGCGCAAGGGCCGCCGCACCAACCCCACCCTCCGCCAGGTGGAGATGCTGGCGGCCTTCTTCAAGGTGCCCGTCACCTACTTCGCCGGATCCCCCAGCGAGGTGGAGGCGATCGACGCCCAGATGAGCCTGGTGCGGGCGCTCCGCGACCAGGACGTCCGGGACATCGCCCTCCGGGCGTCGGCGTTGACCCCCGCGGGACTCCGGGCGGTCGCGGACGTGATCGCGACGCTCGCCCGCGTGCCGGGGATGTCGCGCCGCCCGGCGGGGACACGGGGGGCCTCCGTCCCCCCGCCCCGCTCCGACGTCCCGCCCGACGGCGAGGAGCCGAGGTGACCTTCACCGACGACGCCGACCTCGAACGCCGGTGCCGGGCCGTCGTCCGGGAACTCGACCTGCGGGAGGTCACCACGACGCAGGGTCTCGTCGCGACCGTCTCGGCCCATCTCGGCCTGTCGATCCGCCTGCAGTCCTTCACCCGGCGGACCTCTTCGGCCCTCTCCGGAGGCTGCCTCGTCCTGGAGCGCGAGGTCGTCATCAACCACCCCGCCCACGCGGACCGCTGGTACGAGGCGATGACGGTAGGACATGAGCTCGGCCACCTTCTGTGCGGACATCTGGGGACCGTCCGTTCCCTGAGCGGTCACGCGGTCGACGCCCTGCTCCCCGACCTCCAGGTCGCCCAGCAGGCGTGGCAGCTCTACCGGTGCACGACGATGGGCCAGGTCCGCGAGCAGGAGGCGGAGCTGGTCGGCTCGCTGCTGGCGGCGCATCTCGAACAACCGTGGCGGGCACGGCGCACCCAGCAGTCCACCCGGCTGGCCGGTCTGCTCTGCAGCCATCGTCCCGGACCGGACGCGCGGGAGTGAGAGGCATCTCGGTCGCCCACGCCGGGATCGGCGTCCTCCTGCTCGGCTGGATGGCCCGCGACCGGTGGATGCTGTCGCACGACCCGGCCGCCCGGTGGCTGTGGGCGACCCTGGCGTTCCTGGGGCTCGGCGAGATCGCCCACGTTCCGGCGCTCTACTTCGCGGCGGAGAACCTGTTCGGGCCGGGATGGGGAATGGTGATCCGGCACCTGACCGGCGTCGGTGCCTCGGTGAGCGTGCTGCTGATGGCCGACCACACCTTCCCCTCCTCGGACCGTCTCCGCCTGCTGCACGGCACCGCCGGGCTCGCGTCCTTCGCCGGGTGCGTGCTGCCGTGGCTCGTCGATCCCCCGGCCACGGTCCCGGACGCCCTGCGGGACGAGCCGTTCTACTACGACCCCACCTGGCGATCCGGCGTCCACTGGGCGGCGTTCCTCGTCCTTCTCGGCTGGGCCCTGGCCCACAACGCGGTGCGCTGCCACCGGTCGGCCGGCGGGATCCCCGACCCCCGGGTGCGGACCGGGGTGCGCCTGGTGGGGCTCGGGGCGGCCTCGGGCCTCGCCTACGTCACCGCCCGAGGCGCCACGGTGGTCGCCTGGCTCTCCGGGAGGGGACCCGGCACGGTGCGGTACGAGAACAACGTCGACGCCGTCACCCTGGGTCCCTGCCTCTTTGTGATCATTCTCGGACTCCTGTGGAACCGGCTCCTCGGCGCCCGTGACCTGGCCGTCGCGCGCCGCGACGTCCGGGTCCTCAAGGGACACTGGCGAAGGCTCGTCGCCGTCCTGCCGGAGGTGTCGCCCTGGCCCGGGTCGACGGCGCGCGCGGCGGCCGACCCGGACGAGGTCCACTGGCAGAGGGCCCGCCTGGTCGTGGAGATCTACGACGCCGTCCGGGCTCTGACCTCCCTCGTTCCCGAACCGCTCCAGGACGAGGTCGCGGCCCGGGTGGCCGCGTCCGGGCTGACCGGCCGGAACGCCGTCGCCGCCACCGAACACATCTGTCTCGAACTCGCGATCGCCGCCCACGCGGCCGGGGCGACCGCCCCCCAGACCCACCGTGAGCCCCGTCTGCACGCCGAGGACTCCGCCGCCGCCGCCCGCACGGTCGCCCGCCGCCTGCGGGCCCTCGAACGGTCCCGGGTGCGGCGGGTCGTCCGCACGGTGCTGGCGGGGACGGCGGGACCGCACCTTGTCACGGCGCCGGACGGCGTCGCCACCCCCAGGAGGACACCGATGCCGACCGGCACCCCGCACCCCGACGACGCCCCCCGCCCCGACGACGCACCGGACCCCGGCGACAGGACGCTGACCCAGTCCCTGCGGGAGGCGGAGCGGACGGTGCGCCGGCTGACGTTCACGGAGATGGACTTCGAGATCCGGGTCGGGCACCACCTCGGGTACCTGCGCACCCTCGCCTCACCGCGCATCACCGGGGTACTCACCCGCACCGGCCGCCTGGACGCGGACCCCCACCGGCGGGCGACCGACACCGCTTTGTTCGTCCGCGAGCTCCTCTTCCACGGGCTGGACTCCCCCCAGGGCCGGACGATCATCCAGCGGATCGACGGGATGCACCGTGCCTGGTCGATCGACGACGAGGACTACCGGTGGGTGCTGACCAACTTCGTCGTCCCGGGCCTGCACGTCGCGAAGACCCACGGGTGGCGGGCGTTCACCCCGGACGAGTGCCAGGCCCTCGTCGACTGGTGGGGTGAGGTGGGGCTCCGCCTGGGGGTCGGCGCGATGCCGCCCGACGCCGAGGGGTGGATCCGCCTGGCCGGGGAGTACGACCGCGAGAACATCGCTCCGTCGGACGACGGCCGGCGGATGCTCGTGGCGACCACTGCGGTAGCCGTCGAGCCGCTCCCCCGGCTCCTGCGGCCGCTGGCGGTCCGCTGGGGGACGGTTCTGTTCGGCCCCCGGGTCCGTGACGCCCTCGGACTGCCCACCCCGGGCCGCCTCACCCGGGCCGCGGTACGGGCGGGCCTGCGTCTTCGCGCCCTCCGCCGCCGGAGGAAGGGCCCGTCACCGGCGTGGTTCGTTCCGGGGGGTTCCCACCGGGACTACCCCGACGGCTACACCCTGGACGACCTCGGCAGGGTCCCGCCAGCGCCTCCGGGGGCGTGAGGAGCGGCCGGTTCCGTGGCGACGGTGGAGAGAAACTGTCACCGTCCTGCGACGGAAGGAGACCTCCCCCGAGTGACCTTGTTCGCTAGTATGCACACTGTCACCAAGTGTTCTTTCCAGCGAACAATCCCGGTGGGTGGGAACGTCGCGGCGTCCGGTCGGTCTGCCGGGCACGACGAGTTCGAGCATGGCCCGCCCGATCTCGTCGTACCGCTGCGCTCCCACCGGCCGCCGCGCGTGCCCTCGATCAGGGAAGGACGGCCGTCAGGCCCCCGGCCTGACCGTCGACGAATCGATCGCGGCGGTCAGGGGCGCCGTCGGCTTCGACTGGGCCGTCATCCCGTCCGGGCTCCAGTTGTCGGTGTGCCACAGGTTGACCATGTAGGCCGACGTCCCCTGCGGGATCCGGTCAGACGGACCGTGGTAGTCCCACAGCGTGATGTCCTTCCCGTCCACGGTCATCGTGAACACGACCCGGTCGGCTGACCAGTCGATCCGGTAGTCGTGGTACTTCTTCGAGGAGTCGAACCCCGGGACGGCAGGCACCGCCGACGGGGACCGTTCCTCCGTACCCACCGCCTGGCAGGCGCCGAAGGCCGTGGCGTAGCACGTCGAGAGGATCTTCCCTGTCCGCAGGTTGACGACGCGGGTGACGCGTCGCTGGGCCTCGTCCGAGTCGCGGTAGTCCGTCCAGATACTCAGGTGCACCTCGTCGGGACGGGCGCACAGCACCTCGAAGTCCAGCTCGTTGTTGTCGGTGATCCCGTCGCCGTCGTTGTCCTTGCCGTCGTTGCCGTAGGTGAAGATCCCGGTGACGGCACCGGTCTTCGGCTGGGAGGCGCAGTCGGCGGTACGCACCCGGCTGCTGAAGCTGCCGTACCGGACCTGCTGCTTCGTCTCGACCTCGGCCGCGTTCGCGGGGGTCGCCCCCGCCCCTGCCGGGATGGTCAGCTCGGCGACCCGGCCGTCCGACGCCTGGGAGTCGGCGAGACCGGACTTCACCGTGCTCCCGCCGCGCGGGACGAGGACGTAGTCCGCGGGGGAGGAACCCGCCCAGTTCTCCGTCGTCCCGCCGAGTGGCGGAAGGCTGCTCGTCGCCGGGGGGCTGCTCGTCGCCGTGGTGGTGCCGGTAGTGGTCCCCGTCGCCGAGGTGGCCGACGTCGCTGAGGTGGCCGACGTCGCCCTGGTGGGCCAGGTCGCGGTAGCCCTGGTGGGCGTGACCCTCGTGGTGCCGGTCCTGGTGACCGTGGGGGCGGATGTCCACCGTCCGCGCGGCGCCGGACGCCGGTGCGACAGGCGACCCGTGTCCGGGACCCGGTTTCTCGTGGTCCGGCTGACCGGTGTCCGGGAACCCACGCGCTCCGCGGCGACCTTCTCGGAGGCGGTCGAGCGGCCGACGGCTCCGGCCACGGGGATCCCGATCGCCGTCCCGCTGGCCACCAGGGCGAACAAGGAGGTCCCGAGGACCAGGCGACGCCGGCCTCGACGAAAGCGCCCGGGAACCTCCGGTGCGTCTGCTGGGTGTTTCATGACCCGCAAGGGTGGTGCACGAGGTGTCAACCTCCGGTCAACCGATCGTCAATCGACGATCAAACGGTGGGACGTACCCAGGGACGCACGCCCGTCCAGGATCGCGCCCCGGCGACGGGCCCGTCGATCGGCCATCGGGGGGCTTCCCCCTCAACGTCCCGAGATCAGCCCGTCCTCGACGGCCCTGCGCCTCAGGTCGATCTTGCTGCGCGCCTCTCGCCCGCACTCGGCGTACTTCTCCCGGACCCGCCCCAGGTACGACTTGGCGGTCTCGTAGCCGACGTCGAGCCGCCGGGCGACGCTCTTCATCGGAAGCCCGCTGGCGTAGAGCACCAGCACCCGCCGCTCCTGGTCGCTGAGCTTCGGCACGGCGGCGTCGGGGGCGTCGTCCGCGAGAAGGGCCGCGGCGACGGCCGCGCTGAGGTAGGTGTCGCCCCGGGCGGCGGTCCGGACGGCGTCGAGGATCACCGAGGCGTCCTCGCTCTTCGGGACGAACCCGAGCGCTCCGGCGCTGATGCACTCGCGGACCATCGCCGGCTCCGCGAACGTGCTGAGGACCACGGTGGCGACACCGGTCATCCGCAAGGTGGCGATCTTGACGGCGGCGGGGAGCCCGTCCCCGAGTTCGAGGTCGAGCAGGACGACGTCGACGGGGAAAGCGTCGGACGTCAGCAGCTGCGGCCACCGGGTGCAGGTCACGGCCACCCTGACATCGGCCGCCCGCCCTCCGATCCACGCGCTGAGTCCGTCGAGCAACACTTGATGATTATCAATGATGCCCAATGTGATACTTGCGCCACCCATAGTCACATCATGCCCCGATCGTCTGCCGAAGATCCGCATCCACGGCCGGGAATCCGCCGCCGATCCCACGCGTCCATCACTCGCCCCTCACCCCACGCCGACAGCCCCCACCCCAGGGGGACCCCAACCCCCGCCGTGGCTGGCCGCAACATTCACCAGGACGGTTGTCAACCATGAATAGACTACCCAAAAGAATCACTCTGACACTCTGCGTATGCAAGGAAACCCTTCCGCACGCATGAGGACCGACAGACGGACACACCTTGCGCAAGCCGGATATGGGACCTCCCTCCTGAATACCACCCTCCCGGTCAACAACGTGTGCTATACGACAAGTCATCGAGGAGGCGATAGTTTCCGGAAACTCATGCCGTTTCACGTCGTTTCACAGGGACGAACTCTTGCCGAAATCGCGAAAAACGGAGCATGCTGGCCTCACCGGGGGCCAAGCGACAGCTGAGAAGCACTCATGCCACAGACGACCCCCCGGTAGTTATCGCAACATCTCGGAAGTGGGGAGGTAGCGTGGGAGCCACGGCGAGTCGCGCTAAGCGCACCACGTTGGCCATGGTCTCCGCGGAGGCGGGCGTCTCGATGGCGACCGTCTCGAAGGTGCTCAACGGACGTTCCGACGTATCTCCCACGACGAGAGCGCGTGTCGAGCAGCTCCTGCGGGAGCACCGGTACGTCCCGCCCTCCGGGCGGCGCTTCTCACCGCACGCCCGCTCGATCGCCCTCGTCTTCGACGACATCCTCAGCCCGTACGGCTGCGAGCTGCTGGGCGGCGTCGTCACCGCGGCCCGCGACGTCGACCTCGACGTCGTCGTCACCCGCACCCCCCAGCACGGTGAACACGGCGGGTCCGACCTCGACAGCGCGTGGGGACGGCGTCTCGGCGGGTCCGGCAGGATCGGCGCGATCGTCGCGGGCGCTCAGCTGACCGAGGCCCAGATCGACGGGTTCACCCTCGCCCAGCTCCCGCTCGTCATCGTCGACCCGCTCACCCGGCCCTCCGCCGACGTCCCGAGCGTCGGGTCGACCAACTGGGCGGGCGGAGTCACCGCCGGCGAGCACCTCGTCGGGCTCGGGCACCGCCGGATCGCCTACGTGGGCGGCCCGACGTCGTCCACGGTCGACCAGGCCCGCCTGCACGGGTATCTCTCCGCGCTGTCGACGGCCGGGCTGCCCACCGACCGGGCCCTGATCACCCACGGAACGTTCGAGAACCGGGCGGGGTACGCGGCGGCGAACCGTCTCTTCCAGCTCCCCGACCCGCCGACCGCCATCTTCGCGGCCTCCGACCAGATCGCGTTCGGCGTCCTGACCGCCGCTCGCGAGCGCGGCCTGGACATCCCGCGGGATCTGTCGATCGTCGGCTTCGACGACACCTTCGTCGCGGAGTGGTCGTCACCGCGCCTCACCGCGGTCCGCCAGCCCCTCCAGGAGATGGGCAGGGTCGCCGTCCGGACGATCCTGCGCCTCGCGGACGGCGAGGCCCTCGACGCCCTGCACGTCGAGCTCGCGACCGCCCTCGTCGTGAGGGAGTCGACGGCTCCGCCGGCGGGGGGCGCCCGCGGAATCGTCCGCACCGTGCGCGATGCTGGGTGAGTGGCAGCCGAGAACATGCTCGTGGCGCGGCTTCACGCCGCCGGTGACATCCGCACGACGACCGAGCCCGTCCCGTCTCCCGCCGAGGGCGAGCAGCTCGTCCGGGTGACGGCCGTCGGCATCTGCGGGTCGGACCTCCACTGGTACGCCGAGGCGGGGATCGGTGACGCCCGGCTCGGTGAGCCTCTCGTCGTCGGTCACGAAGCCGCCGGGGTGATCGTGGGCGGCGCGGCCGACGGCCGGCGCGTCGCGATCGATCCGGCGGTCCCCTGCGGCGCCTGCGAGTTCTGCCTCGCCGGGCACCGGAACCTCTGCCCCGGCGTCGGTTTCCTCGGACACGGCGGTACCGACGGCGCGATGCGCCAGTACCTCACCTGGCCCGGCCACCTGCTGCACCCGCTGCCGGACTCCCTGGGCGACGCCGGCGGCGCGATGCTCGAACCGCTCGGGGTCGCCGTCCACGCCCATGACCTCGGTCATCAGCGCCTCGCCTCGACGGTCGCCGTGATCGGGTGCGGCCCGATCGGGCTCCTTCTCGTCCAGCTCGCGCGGGCGGCCGGGGCGACCCTCGTCGTCGCCGCCGATCCTCTCCCGCACCGGGCGGAGGCCGCCCGGCGGTACGGCGCGGACGCCGTCCTGCCCACCGGGCCCGGTGCCTTCGCCGCCGCGCTCGCCGACCTGACCTCCGGGCGCGGGGCCGACGTCGTCCACGAGGCCGCCGGAACCGGACCCGCCGTCGCGCTGGCGTTCGGCGCCGCGCGGCCCGGCGGCCGTGTCGTGCTCACCGGCATCCCGGACGACGACCGGACGGCGTTCGGCGCGGCGACCGCCCGGCGCAAGGGGCTGACCATCGCCGTCGTCCGGCGGATGAAGGAGGTCTACCCCCGCGCGATCGCCCTGGTGGAACGCGGGCTCGTCGACGTCGAGACGCTCGTGACGCACACGTTCGGCCTGGAGGACACGGGCCGCGCCTTCTCCACCGCCCACGCCCGCGAGGGTCTCAAGGTCGTCGTCGAACCCCAGCGGGGACCGGCGTCGTGAGCGACCCGCGCGTTCCCGGCGCGGTGAGCGACCGGCTCGTGCTCGCCGTCGACTGCTCGACGACCGCGGCGAAGGTGGTCGCCTCGGACGGCGAGGGCCGCGTCGTGTCCTCGGGCTCTCGTCCCCTGGACCTCTCCCGGCCGGGGGCCGGCCTCCACGAGCAGGACGCGGACCAGTGGTGGACCGCGACCGTCGGCGCCCTCGCCGAGACGGTCTCAGGGCTCGGCCCGGACGCGCGGGCGGTGGCGGCGGTCGCCGTCACCCATCAGAGGGAGTCCTTCGTCCTGCTGGACGGCGCCGGCCGGCCTCTGCGCCCGGCGATCTGCTGGCTGGACAGCCGGGCGGGCGAGGAGATCGCCGAGCTGGGGACCGACCGGGTCCGTGACCTCTCCGGCAAGCCGCCCGACGTCACGCCCGCCCTGTACAAACTCGCCTGGCTCGCCCGGCACGAGCCCGGCGTCCTGCGGGGCGCGGAGACGGTCCAGGAGGTCCACGGGTTTCTCGCCGGGCGGTTGACCGGGCACCGGACCACCAGCACGGGCTCCGCCGACTCGCTCGGGCTGCTCGACCTCCGCCGGGGAACCTGGTCCCCGGAGCTGACGGCGCTCGCCGGGCTGCGGGCCGACCAGCTGCCCGGCCTCGCGCCGCCGGGGCGGGTGCTCGCGCCCCTGACACCCGAGGTGGCCGCCCGCCTGGGGCTTTCCGGCCCGGTACCGCTGGTGTCCGGCATCGGCGACGGCCAGGCCGCCGGGCTCGGGGCGAACGCCCTCGACGACGACGACGCCTACGTCAACCTCGGCACGTCCCTGGTGATGGGCGTCGTGTCCCACGAGTACCTCACCGGCCCCGCCTTCCGCACGCTCGCGGGGGCCGAGCCGGGCACCTTCGTGCTCGAGACCGTCCTGAACGCGGCCGCGTACCTCGCCGACTGGTTCCGCCGCGAGTTCGGCGACCCCGGCGCGGGAGGTGCCGTCGACCCTGCTCTCGACGAGGCGGCGGCGGCCCTGCCCGAGGGCTCGGACGGCCTCCTGACGGTGCCGTACTGGAACTGCGCGCAGACCCCGTACTGGGATCCCCACGCCCGTGGGATCACCGTCGGCTGGCACGGCGGCCACACCCGCGCCCACCTGTACCGGTCGCTGCTCGAAGGGGTCGCGTTCGAGCTGCGCCTGCACCTCGACGGGCTGGAGGCCCGGACGGGACGACGGATCCGGGTCCTTCGGACGACAGGCGGCGGCAGTCGCAGCGCGCTGTGGACGCGGATCGTCGCGGACGTGACGGGCCGTGAGGTGCAACGCTGCGCGGGCGGGGAGATCAGTGCCCGGGGAGCCGCCGTCCTCGCCTGGACGGGCGCGATCGGAGGCACGGTGGCGGAGGCGTCGGCGGCGATGGCGGCCTTCGATGACACGGTTTCGCCCCGGCCGGACGCGACGGCCCGGTACGAGGAGTTCTCCGCCGTCCAGCGGCGCGTCTACCCCCGCCTCCGGGAGGTGCTCACCGACCTGGCGGGCGTGGTCGTTCACTGAACCCGGCACCGGGCGGACGGGGACGCCCGGTGACGGGAGAGTGGACGCTGGGCCGCGCGCCCGGCCCAGCGAGTCTCACGAGGTCAGGCCGCTGTCACCCGGTCCCGGACCACGGGGTAGAGACCGGTGAGGCGGGCCTGCCGCACCCCGGCGAGGAGCGGCCGGGACGATGCGGTGAGCGCCAGCCTCGCACCCCGTCTCGCCGCGTAACGGCGGATGAGGGCCAGCACCACCAGACACAGATCACCGCGGCCCGTACCCCGGACATCGAGGACGACGACCTCCGGTCCCCCGCTGAGCAGGTCATCCAGCACCTTCCGGCAGGTGGTGAGGTCGACGGAACCGAGCCGCCCTTCGACGACGAGAACAGGAACACCCGAGGCCAGCCGGGTCGGCACGACGAGCGACTCGGCAGCGGCCCGCCGGCCGCAGGACCGCTGTCCCGTTCGCATCGCCGCCTCCCCGACCAGCCGGATGGCGCACCTTGATGCGCTCAATCACTGTCCTTGGCCCCCTCGGCAAGGGAACACTGACCATGGTCATGCGAACTCATCGAACGAATTCACGCACTGCGAAGACATTCGGCAAATGACAAAGATGGTGACGACGTGAACGACAACGAACGGTTGCAGGTGTTCATCCTTGACGACCACGAGATGCTCCGGCGAGGGCTGCGGACCATGCTGGAGGAAGCGGGAGGCATGAACGTCGTCGGGGAGGCGGGCACCGCGCAGGAGGCCCTGCGGCAGATACCCGCGCTCCGCCCTCAGGTGGCGCTTCTCGACGTCCAGCTCCCCGACGGATCCGGCATCGAGGTGTGCCGGCAGGTACGCACCCTCGACCCCGGGATCAAGACCATGATGGTCACGACCTTCGACGACGACGAGGCACGTCTCGCCGCCGCGCTCGCCGGGGCCGCCGGTTTCGTGTCCAAGCAGATCCGCGGGCAGGCCCTCGTCACCGCCGTCCGGCGCGTGGCGGCCGGGGAGGTGTTCCTCGACCCGACGGCCGCCGCCGAGGCCGTGCGGAAGGCCCGCGGAAGCCGGACCGACCCCCGGCTCGCGTCGCTCACCGGACAGGAGCGCCGGGTTCTCGACCTCGTCACCGAGGGGCTGACGAACCGCGAGATCGGGCACCGGCTCGGAATCGGCGAGAAGACCGTCAAGAATTACGTCACGGCGGTCCTGCTCAAACTCGGCGTCACCAGCCGGACCCAGGCCGCCGTCCTCGGCAGCCGCATCGTCGACCGCGACGAACCCCACCGACGATAGGTGCCCCGGACGGACGCCCTACCGCGGACCGAGGCAGGCGACGACGGCGTCGACCAGGGAAGCACTCCGGATGGTCTTGGGAACCACCGCGGCCACCCCCGCCTCCTTGGCCTCCATCTCCTCCAACCGCGTCAGCACGGCGATGTGCAGCAGGACGACGAGCCGCGGCGCCACCTGGACGACCGCCCGGCACAGGTCGACACCCCGGCCGTCCGGCAGCCCGTTACCGATCACGGCGACGTCCGGGCGGTGGAAGAGGACGGCGTCCAGGCCCGAGTCGAGGGTGCCGACCGCGGCGACGACGCGGGCGCCCGCCTCCGCCAGCTGACCGGCGAAACTCCTCAGCAGAACCGGATGTTCCTCGACCAGGACGACGGTGACGCCGTCACACGAAGGCCCGGTCCAGGTATCGAGCCTCGTTCTCATGGCGTCATGATGCTCCGGGAGCCTTCACGGTGACATGACCTTGGGCATGCGTTCGCGGCCTGGTACCTCTGCCGGAGGCCTCTGATCACGGAGAATGCTTGATCGCACCCTTCCCGCACTCTCATGTCATCGCATAGCGTAGATAACGTCTCACCGATCGGTGAACACGACGACAAGGGCGGCGGTCATGATGGGGAACGGCAAATCATGATGAGGAACCGCGAATCATGATGTGGAACCGCGAAGACTCGACGGCGGACCGAGGAACACCGACCCTCGCGTTCCCGACGGACGACACACCGGGAACGGCCACCACGCAGGACGCTCCGTTCATCCCCGCGACCGCCGCCGAGTCGTTCCGGGTGGCGTTCCAGCACGCCACCGTCGGAACCGCCATTTTCGAACTCGGCCCGGGCGGGGAACGCTGGTTCCTCGTGGCCAACCAGGCCGCCGCGGAGATTTTCGGGACGACGCAGCACGACCTGGTCGGGCGGAACCTCGCGGACTTCTGCGACTCGGACGACCACGAGGACCGGCAGCAGGCGACCGAGGTCGTCCTCGGCCTGAAGAAGACCTACGTGCGCCGGCGCCGGTACCGGCGCGTCTGCGGCGGGACGGTCTTGGTCGAGCTCCGCGCCCACCGCATCGAGCTGTTCACCCTGCCCCGGACCACCGTGCTCGCGCACTTCCTCGACATCACCGCCCGCCGCGAGGCCGAGGAGCACCGCGCCCTGATGGCGGCGACGAAGGCCGCCGTCGCCAGGCTGACCACCAAGGTCCTCTCGGGGGCGTCCCTGCCGGAGCTCTACCAGCTCATCGCCGACAAGGTCGCCCGCATCTTCGGCGCCGAGAACGTGTTCCTCGGCGTCGTCGACCCCCTGACCGGGCACTTCGAGACCAGGGCAGCCGTCGGCGAGGCCGCCGAACGCATGCTGAGCGGAGAGGTCGAACCGAGTGAGGAGTTCTGCCGCCGCATGCTCCGCCTCGGCTCCCTCGCGATCGCCGAACCGGAACCGCACGTCCTCGAAGGGCTGGCGCCGACGCCCGGGCCCGGCGCGGCCGCCCGCTTCGGTCCCGAGGCCGGCGGCGGGCTGATCATGATCTCCCGGCCCACCGGGGCGGAGCCCTTCACAGAGATGGACGTCGAACTGCTCGGTGCCCTGGCCCAGCAGGTCGCGCTCGCGGTCGAACTCGCCCAGGCCCGTGCCGACCAGGAGCGGCTCTCCCTGCTGGAGGTGCGTGAGCACATCGCCCGGGACCTGCACGACACGGTGATCCAGGACCTGATCGCCATCGGGATGCAGCTCGACGCCGGTCTGGCTGGCGAGACCGACCCGGCCCGCCGCACCCGGCACGGCATGCTCGTCGACCAGTTGGAGGAGGCGATCCGGCGCCTGCGGGGATCGGTCTTCGACCTGCACGAGGTCCCCACCGGGCGCAGCTTCGACGAGACGGTGCGGGTGATCGCCGCCGAGGCCTCCCGGGTCCTCGGCCACCTGCCGAACGTGAAGATCGAGGGCTACCTCGACACCGTCCCGGCGTCCGTCAGCTTCTCGGCCCTGGCCGTCCTGCGCGAGGCCCTGTCGAACGTCGCGCGGCACGCCCGCGCGTCGGCGACCGGCATCCGCCTCAGCGTCGGTGAGGACCGGGTCCGGCTCGTCGTGGACGACGACGGGCGGGGTCTGCCGGAGCGGCCGGCCCCCGGCGACGGGCTCGGCAACATCCAGGAGCGGGCCGTGGCGCTCGGAGGATCGGCGACGGTCGGGAACCGCCCCGGCGGCGGGACCAGGCTGACGTGGTCCTGTCCGCTGACCGGTCAGGTCACCCCCGGCCGACCCGCCTTCCAGTGATCTCCTGGACGTCCAGGCGCAGCACGAGATCACGGTGTCCCTCGGCCCACGTCGCCAGCCGCTCGCGGGCGGAGACGATCCGCGCGGGGTCCGTCTCGCGGACGAGCGATCCCGCCACGATGACGGACCAGCCGGTGCGGCCCACCGGGAAAGCGCCGTCCACCTCGTAGACGACGTCGATCGCCCCCGCGCCGATCAGGCGGGCGAGGAACACGTCGTCCCTGGTGCGGAACAGCACGTAGCCGTCCTCGGCGAAATGGTTGAGCACGACGATGCGCGGGCGGCCGTCCTCGACGACGGCCAGCCTCCCGAACTCGGTCGCGGCGAGCAGACGGGCGCAGGCGGCGGGATCGAGCGCCTCCATCAGGTCGCGCCCGTCGTCGTCCGGAGCGATCGTCGCCTCGGTCGGGTCATCGGTCATCACATGTCCTCCCGCTCCCGGTCGCGGACGCGCCGGGGATCGACGGCGCGGCGGTACCTTCACCGATTCACCACCGATTGAACACCACGTCACGGTCCGCACGACCCGGCCCGTACGCTGAACACCCCGAGGTTGGAGTGCCGTGGCCGTCGAGCTGGAGTGTTGAGGCTGTGGGCGTGATCCGTCCCGGCGGTTCCGCGGCCGGGGAACAGGTCGTGCTCTGCCGGGACGACGGAACCTTCGCCGGCACCGCGTCCAAGGCCGTGGTCCACCACGACGACACCCCGTTGCACCTGGCCTTCTCGTGCTACGTGTTCGCCCCGGACGGCGCGCTCCTCGTCACGCGGCGCGCGAGGGACAAGGCGACCTTCCCGGGCCTGCGCACCAACAGCTGTTGCGGCCACCCCAGTCCCAGGGAGTCGATGTCCACCGCCGTCCGCCGCCGGCTCGGGCAGGAGCTCGGCGTCGTGGTGCCCGGGGTGTCGCTCGTCCTGCCGCGTTTCCGGTACCGGGCGACGGCGACCGACGGCACGGTCGAACACGAGCTGTGCCCGGTGTACCGGGCCGTCGTGACGGACCTCGACGTCCTGATCGACACGGCGGAGGTCGACGAGGCATGGTGGATGCCCTGGAAGGAGGTCGTCGACGGCGTCCTCGTCCCCGAATCCCCCGGCCGGCCGGCCGACCCCTGGTCGCCCTGGGCCGCGGACCAGATCGCCCAGCTCGCCAGGCTCGGCCCCGACCCTCTCGCCTGGGGAACCGCCGACGAGACCCTCCTCCCGGCTGCGGCCCTGCCCTGACCG
>JAUPKQ010000186.1 GCA_030837345.1 Actinomycetota bacterium
AGGGCGTCGTTCCGTCGAGGGCCTGCCACCAGCTCTCGGGGTCAAGGCCGGAGTCCGCCGCGGCGTCCCGTCGGTCGCGCAGGTCCGCCACGGTGCGACAGGAGCCGGGTGACGTCAGCTCCTCCCAGAGACGCCAGTCCCCCGCCAGCCGCCGGTTGGGGACGCCGGTGACCAGGACGGTCGCGCCGTCCGCCAGGTACCGGGCCACGACCTCGCCCGGCGTGACCGGCCGGCGGGCGTGGTCGAGGACGACGGGCCGGGGACCGGGATCGGGATCGGGATCGGGCCGGGGACCGAGGTGGAGGAGGGCGTCGTACCGGTATCGCGTGATCTCCGAGTCGAGCGTCCCGCGCCGGAGCTCGGTCTCCACGGTCGCGACGCGCGGCAGCGTGGCGGGGAGGGAGGCGAAGTACGCCGGGGCGAGGAGGAGTTCCTTCTCCAGCCGCATCCGTCGTCCGACCGCCGCGGCGAAGTCCGCGAGGGACGTCGTGCCGGCGACCCGGCCGGCGAGGACGGAGGCGTGGAAGGCTCCGAACAGGTCGTGGTTGCGGACGTCGCCGACGACGACGACCCCGCCCGGCCGGGTGAGGGCCGTCGCTCCCCGCAGGACACGGCCGGTGTACCCGGTGCCCGGGAAGTACTGGACCACCGAGTTGACGAGCACGACGTCGAAGCCCTCCGGGGACAGGTCCGTCAGGTCGTCGGCCGCACGGTGCAGCAGCCGCACCCGGGGACGGTCCTTAGGTGGTATCCGGTCACGGACGACGTCCAGCGCCACCGTGGAGAAGTCGGTCGCCACGTACTCCTCGCAGCGGGGGGCGAGACGAAGGAGCAGCATGCCCGTGCCGCACCCGATCTCCAGGACACGACGGGGGCGGTACGCGAGGACGCGCGCGGCGGTGGCGTCGACCTGTTCACGCATCACGTCCGCGGGCAGCGGTTCCCCGGTGTAGCTGCTCCGCCAGCCCACGTGGTTCAAGGTGGGGTCCGCGCCCGGGGCGGGCCCTCGGTAGACCTCGTCGTAGAGGGCGAGCCAGTCGTCGAGAAGCTCTCCGTCGGCCCGCCGGCGGTCGTGCGTGTCCCGGCGGAGGACGACGTGGGCGGACAGGCGGGGCGATCCGTCCGCGACGCGGTGGGTCGTGACGGCCGCCTGGGAGATCTCGGGGTGCCGGGTGAGCGAGGCCTCGACCTCCCCCGGTTCGACACGGCATCCGTTGATCTTCACTTGTTCGTCGGCGCGCCCGGCGAACTCCACGGTGCCGTCCGGGCGGTACCGGGCGAGGTCGCCGGTGCGGTACAGAACGCCCGGGCCGCCGAAGGTGTCGGGGAGGAAACGTTCCCGGGTGTCCGCCGGGCGGCCCAGGTAGCCGGGGGTGAGGCCTACGCCCGTGATGTGGAGCTCGCCGACGGTTCCGGGGGGTACCGGGCGCCCGCCGGAGTCGAGGACGTACACCTTCGTGTTGTCGACGGGACGCCCGATGGGCGGGGGGCCGGGCGACCCGTCCGCCGGGACCGGGGTCGACGTGGTGACGACGGCGTTCTCCGTCGGTCCGTAGTTGTTCACGAGCCGGAACGGCAGGCCGGGCGGCGGGGTGCGCGTCAGCCGGTCGCCACCGGTCAGCAGGAGGCGCAGCGGGCACCCGGCGGGCCAGGTCTCGTCGAGGACGAGTTCCGCCAGCGGGGTCGGCAGGAACGTCACGGTGATGCGCCGGCCGGTGAGCCAGGTGATCAGGTCGCGCGGTGACAGGCGCTCCGCCGGATCGGGGAGGTGAAGGCTCGCCCCGGCGGCCAGGGTGGGCCACATCTCCCACACGGACGCGTCGAACCCGGGCGGCGAAAGGAGGGTGGTCCGGTCCGTCTCGGTGACACCGAAGGTCCGAAGGTGCCATCGGACCAGGTTGAGCAGTCCCCGGTGGGTGATCGGGACGCCCTTGGGGGTGCCTGTCGATCCGGAGGTGTAGACGACGTAGGCGAGGTCGCCGGGACCGGGCCGGGCCGCCGGCGCTCCCCCGGACGCCGGGGCCTTCGGCCGGTCTGGGGAGCGCGGCCGGTCCGGGGAGCGCGGGGCCGGGGTGAGGAGCAGGTGCGGCCCGTCCGGCACCCGGGTGACGTACGGCGCCGCCGCGACGACGACGACCGGCCGCGCGTCGCGGACGATGAGGGCGATCCGGGCGTCGGGCTGGGCCGGGTCCAGGGGGAGGTAGGCGCCCCCCGCCCTCAGGGTCGCGAGCGCGGCGACCACGAGGTCGGGCGAGCGTTCGAGGAGCAGCCCGACGACGTCCCCGGGGCCGACACCGCCCTCGGTGAGCCGCCCGGCCAACCGGCCGGCCTCGGCGTCCAGCTCTTCGTACGTCAGCCGTCCCTCCGGGGCCCCGTCGCCGACGGCGACCGCCGTCGCCCCGGGGGAGAGCCGGGCCCGCTCCCGGACGAGATCGGGCACGAGGACGTCGTCCGGGAGGGGGACGTCGGTGCGGTTCCACTCGTCGAGGATCCGGGTGGACTCCTCCTCGGTGAGGACCCCGACGTCGCGAAGGGAAACAGACGGATCGGCGCAGAAGGAGGCCAGCACCGCCCGGAACCGCTCCAGGATCGTGCGGACGTCGGACGGCGACCACCGCCCGGCGTCGAACAGGATCCGGATCCTCACGCGGTCGCCCGGCAGGACGATGACGGACACCGGGGAGCTGGTCCTCGTGTGCAGCAGGTTCACCCGCAGGTCGAGATCCCCGGCCGTCAGCTCCAGGTCGAGGGGGAGGTTCTCGGTGCCCAGGATGCTCTCGAACAGGGGCCGTCCAGCGGGTACCTCGCTCCAGGCCTGTAGCCGGGTGAGGGGACAGTACTCGTACCGGCGCGAGGTGACCTGCGCCGTCTGGAGGGCCGCCAGCCAGGCCGCGACGGGTTCGTCGGGATCGACCCTGACGCGGGCGGGCAGGGTACTGACGCACGGTCCGACCACGGACTCGATCCCGGGAACCGTCTCCGAACGCCCGGAGGACACCACCCCGAACACCACGTCGCGCTCGCCGCTCAGGCGTCCGAGCAGCACGGCCCACCCGCCCTGGATCACCGTGTTCACGGTGACGCCGCACCGGCGTGCCAGGTGGCGCAGCGCGGCGGACCCGGCGACGTCGATCTCGGTCTCCTCCCCGGCGTACCGCGTCGTCCCGCCGTGTCCCCCGTCATCCCCCCGGTCACCGGCGATCGGGGTGGGGGCCCGGAATCCCGCGAGCTGACGGCGCCAGTACCGCTCGGCGTCGGACAGATCCTGGGAACCGACCCAGGTGACGTGGGCGCTGAAGGGGGTGGCGTCGCGGACGGCGGGCGGTGGGTCCCCGCCGGGTGTCGCCGTCCCGCGGTAGAGACCGCGCAGGTCATCGAGGATCACGCCGACGGACCATCCATCGATGACCAGGTGGTGCATGCCCCAGAGGACCTGGTGGACGTCGTCGTCCAGCCGGACGACGACCAGCCGCATCAGGGGCGGCCGCCGCAGGTCGAACTCCTCGGCCAGATCCTCCTCGGCGATCCGGCGCAGTTCCGCGTCCCGTTCGGCGGCGGGCCGGGAACGAAGGTCGATCTCCCTCCACGGGAGGTCGACGGTGTCGAGGACGACCTGGAACGGCTCCGCCCCGTGTCTCCACGAGAACCCGGTGCGAAGGGCCGGGTGCCGCGCGACGATCGCCCGCCAGGCGCCCGCGAAGGCCCGCCGGTCGAGGGACCCGCGCAGCCGCAACCCGATCTGCTGGCAGTAGACGCCGGAGCCGGGGGCGCAGCGGGTGTGGAACAGCATCCCCGCCTGCAGGGGCGTCAGCGGATAGATGTCCTCGATGCGATGCCTGCTCATCGGTCGGCTCATCGGCCAGCTCATCGGTCGGGTCCTCTCGTCACGATGCCCCGAACTCCCCGACGAGACCGTCCAGGCCTTGCGGGTCGAGATCGGCCCGGGGGAAGTCCGCCGGGGAGTAGGCGCCCGTGGTCCGGCGGGCGGGAGCGGTCGGAGCGGGAGCGGTCGGAGCGGGAGCGGTCGGAACGGGAGCGGTCGGAGCGGCGAGCGCCGCCGCGAGCGCCGCCACGGAGGGATGCCGGAAGATCTGCTCCGGCCGGAGCGGGACGCCCTGTGCCGTGGAGCGTGCGGCGACCTGGACCGCCATCACCGAGTCGAGGCCGAGATCGAAGAACCCGTCGCCGGGGTCGACGCCGTCCAGGCCGAGGACCCCGGCGACGACCGTGGCGAGATGCCGGCGCAGCGACGGCGGGTCCGTGGCGGGTCCCGCGGGTGCGGGGAGGGGCGCCCGGTCCGCGGACGTGGTGGGCTCGTACCAGTGACGGGTGCGTTCGAAGGGGTAGCCGGGCATCCGGGTGCGGCGGGCGCCGTCCTCGTCGTGGTACCGCGCCCAGTCGATCGGCGCGCCGAGGAGCCAGAGCCGCGCCACGGCGCCGTGGAGGGTGTCGAGGTCCGCCCCCGGCCGGTCCGGGTGGGGCAGGGAGGGGATGGCGCGCTCCGGCGGGACGACGCGGGCACGGACCGCCGCGGCGCTCAAGGTGAGGCCGGGCCCGACCTCCAGCAGGACGGCGTCCGGGCCCCGGACCACGGCCGCCAGTCCGTCGGCGAGATGCGAGGAAGAACCGGGGGGCTTCGACCAGTGGGCGGGGTCGCACGCCTCATCGGGCCCGATCCAGGTCCCGGTGACGGTCGACACCCACGGGATCCGTGGAGTCCCCCGGGGGACCGCCGCGACAGCCTGTTCGAAGGGCGCCCGGAGGAGCCGTCCTCGCTCCGCCACCAGGGACAAGGCATCGGAGAGCGTGAAGACACCCGCCAGGCAGGCCGCGACGAACTCGCCGACGCCGTGCCCGATCAGGACGGCGGGTTCGATCCCCCAGTGCCGCCACAGCCGGGCCAGGGCGTACTCGACGGCGAACAGCGCGGGCTGGGCGACGTCCGCCCGCCGCGGGTGGTCCGGGCGACGCCCGACGGCGTCACGTAGATCGACCCCGAGCACCGGGGCGAGCAGTTCGGCGCACCGGTCGAGGTGCCGGCGGAAGACCGGCTCGTGGCGGTAGATGTCACCCGCCATGCCGAGGTGCGGCGATCCCGGTCCGGGGAACGCGACGACGATCTCGGGCTCCGCCTCGCCCACGGTGCCGGTCCGGGCGTCGCCGGGCCGGAGGACGAGCGGGGTCCGGCCGTCCCCGTCCCGGGTGACGAACGCCAGCCGCCGGGAACGGTGCACGCGCCCGAGATGGAGGGTGAGGGCCGCGTCCGGCAGGGTGACACCCGGATCGCCCTCCAGGTGGGCGCCGGTGGCGGCGGCGAGCGTGGAGAGCGCCTCCGCCGTCCTCGCCGACACGGTCAGGACGTGGACCGGGCGGGTGCCCCGGCCGGGTCCGGCTCCGGCGGGCGGGGCTCCGGCGGGCGGGGCGTCGAGGATGACGTGCACGTTCGTGCCCCCGACGCCCAGCGACGTCACGCCCGCCCGGCGGGGTCCGTCGGATTCCCACCGCGTCAGGCGCGTGGCGACGTGGAACGGCGTCGAAGGGAACCCGATCCGCGGATTGGGACGGGCGCAGTGCGCGCTCGCGGGGATCAGGCCTCGTTCGACGGCCATGACGGCCTTGATGAGGCTCGTCACCCCGGCGGCGGCGTCGAGGTGGCCGACGTTGCTCTTCACCGAGCCGATCGCGCAGTAGCCGAACCTGTCGGTCTGCCGCCGGAAGGCCCTCGTCAGCGCCGCGACCTCGAGGGGGTCGCCGAGGAGCGTCCCGGTCCCGTGGGCCTCGACGTAGGTGACGGTGTCCGCGGTGACGCCCGCGGCGTCCAGGGCCTCGGTGACGACCCTCACCTGCCCGTGGAGGCCGGGCGCGGTGTACCCGGCCCGGGACGCCGCGTCGTTGGTGACGGCGCTGCCGCGCACGACGGCGTGGATCCGGTCACGGTCGGCGAGCGCCCGCTCCAGGGGTTTGAGGACGACGACGCCGACGCCGCTGCCGAAGACGGTCCCCCGCGCGTCCGCGGCGAAGGCCCGGCACCGGCCGTCCGGGGAGAGCACGGAACCCTCCTCGTGGAAGTACCCCACCCGGTGGGGCACGCGGACGGACACCCCTCCGGCCAGGGCGAGGTCGCACTCGCCCGCGAGGAGACCGAGGCAGGCCTCGTGCACGGCGAGCAGCGAACCGGAACACGCCGACTGGAGGGTCATCGCCGGACCGGTCAGGTCGAGCCTGTGGGCGACCCGCGTCGCGAGGTGGTCGGGGGCGGTGGCGAACACCAGCCGGAGGCTGTCGGGGTCGATCCCGTAGCGGCTGTTGCGCGCGAGGGGATGGTCCCGCAGGGTGTGCCACTGGTAGCCGCAGACGGAGGCGCTGCCGAACACCCCGATCGTCGGCGGCCCGCCCGGCGAGTACCCGGCGTCCTCCAGGGCGTGCCAGCACGTTTCGAGGAACACCCGGTGCTGCGGATCCATGATCTCGGCCTCGGCCGGGCTGATGCCGAAGAACGCGGCGTCGAACCGGTCGTAGGCGTCCAGCGTGAAGGCGGCCTTCACGTAGTCCGGCCGCCGGATCACCTCCGGCGGCACCCCGGCGTCCCGCAGTTCGTCGTCCGAGAGGAACGTCGTGACGTCGGTGCCGTCGCACAGGTTCGTCCAGAGCTCCTCGACGGTTCGGGCGCCCGGGAACCTGCCCGCCGTCCCGATCACAGCGATCCCCGCCCCTCCGGACGCCGTGGCCCCCGGGGTCCGGGCGGACCCGGTGGCCGGTTCAGCGGTCATGACCGTCACCTCCGGAGCGGGGACGGCCGCCGGGCGCCCGCGCGAGACCGGCCGCCAGGCGCGCGATCGAGCCGTGCTCGTACAACAAGGTCGCGGGCAACGGACGCCCCAGGTGCGCCTCGATCTCGGCCGTCAGTTCGACCGCCTTCACCGAGTCCATCCCGTGGTCGAGGAAACCCCGGTGCACGTCGACCTGGGAGGCGTCGATCCCGAGGTGACGCGCGAGCCGTCCGGTCAGCCAGCGGGTGAGATCGTCGGTCGCGCGTTCGGAGGGTTCCCCGGACGGCGTCCCCGGTCGCGGGCGCGTCCCCGGTCGCGGGCGCGTCTCCGGTCCCGGGTGCGTCCTTGGTCGCGGGAAGGTTCCCGGTCCCGGATACGTCCTGGTCACCGGCCAGCTCCCGTCGAGGTACGACGCCCGGCACGCCCGGCGCCGGATCTTGCCGCTGCTCGTCTTCGGCACGACGCCACGCCCGACGACGGCCACGCCGTCGACGTCGACGTCGAAGCGGCGGCCGACCTCTCCGCGCACTCGCCGGACCAGGTCCCGCACCTCGTTCCGGGACGGTTCCGCCCGGGTCTCCAGGGCGATTCCCACATGCTCGGTACCCGCCGACTCCACGGGGAAAACGGCGACCGAACCTGGACGTATCAGGGCGTCGACACCCTCGACGGCGTTCTCGATGTCCGGGACGTACAGGTTCCTTCCCCGGACGATCACGATCTCCTTGAGTCTGCCGGTGACGTAGAGCTCTTCCTCGTGCAGGAACCCCAGGTCCCCCGTGCGCACCTGGCCCGGCCCCGGGTCCTTCGCTCCCCCGGGCGGGAGCGTCCCGCCCCAGTAGCCGTCGGTGACGCTCGGTCCGGCCAGGCAGATCTCCCCGACCTCGTGTTCGCGAAGGAGTGTGCCGGTCCGCGGATCGACGATGCGGATCTCGTGTCCGGGAAGGGCCGTTCCGCAGCCGACGAGCCGCGTCACCGGCCCGCCAGAGGCGGGGACCGCCGTCCCCGCCTCCAGGGCCGCCCGGTCGCCCTCGAACACGTGGTAGCCCCTCGAACGTCCCCCGGCGGCGGCCAGCAAAGTCGATTCCGCGAGGCCGTAGCACGGGAGAAACGCGCGCGGGTCGAAACCGCACCCGGAGAATCGCTTCGCGAATCCGCGCAGGGTGTCGAGCCGGACGGGTTCCGCACCGCTGAAGGCGAGGGACAACGAGCTGAGATCCAGATCCTCGAATTCTTCGTCTGTGATCTTCACAGTACACATCTCGTATCCGAAGTTCGGTCCGCCGCACGCCGTCGCACGACGCTTCGTGATCTCCCGGAGCCATCGCGACGGGCGTTTCAGGAAGCTGAACGGTGACAGGAGCGTGCAGGACGCGCCGACGTACAACGGCTGCAGCACGAGTCCGATCAGCCCCATGTCGTGGTACGGAGGGAGCCACCCGACGACGCGGTCGTTCTCGGTCATCCCGAACGCGAGGCGGATCCGTTCCTCGTTCACGATCAGATTCGAGTGCCGGACGACGACGCCCCGGGGCGAACCGGTCGCCCCGGAGGTGTACTGGAGAAACGCGACGCCGTCGGGGGCCGGGAGCCGCGGCGGCGAGCACTCCGGAGAGGACCGCTCCGGGGACGACGGCTCGCTCCCGTCGTCCGTCGCGACGACGTCCCCGGACACGACCCACGAACTGGCCCAGGAACTGGCCCCCGGCATTGACCGGCAGGCGTCGGCCAGCGCCCGGGTGGTCATCACGGCCCGGGGACGCGCGTCACGCGCGATCGCGTCGAGAGCGATCAGCGGGCGGGCGGTCCCGCCGATCGTCGGCGGGTACGCCGGTACCGCGATCACGCCCGCGTACAGGCATCCCAGAAAGGCTTCGACGAACTCCGGTCCCGGGGGGAAGAGCAGGAGCGCCGGACCGTTCCCGACGCCACGGGACCACAACCCCTCCGCAACGGCACACGCACCGTCCCTGACTTCCCCGTACGTACGCGACACCGGCTCCGTTCCCTCGTCATCCGGCAGGAACGTGTAGAGGAGGCGGTCCGGATGTTCCTCGCACCGTTGTTCGAGAATGTCGAGAATGCTCGCGGGGGGATTCTGGGAACGGAAGACCACCATCAGCCGATCATCTCCACAGGCCGGACACAGGAATGCGATCCGCTGCCCGGACGAAAACCCGACCACACCCCCCGAGGACCACGCCCCACATCAATCAACAACCGGATAATACCTTCCAGGACGCGCACGGTCGAGACCCGGGCCTCCCTCCGCTAAATCATTTCTGGTGCGGGACGTCAATTCTTGCCCTGTCGTGCCCCCCTCCCGCGCTCCAGCGGCAGATCAGGGTGAACGGGTGTCCCTCGTGCCCCGAGCGGAACGAGACCGGGCCGTGGACCTCGCCGACGGTGACGTACCGGGGGCGGATTCCGGTGGCGGCGGACTGGTGGGCCGGCCGTGTCCCACCGGGCCCCTGCCCCCTCCGTCACCCGGCGAGCACGGGGCGAGCCCCGGTCTGTTGAGGGGACACCGTGCGACGTTTTCACAGGCAAGGGGTCCGGAGGTGAGACATTCACCGCATTCCCCGGAGGGGACGGCAGCCGGGAGGGGTTTTCTCACCGACGGACCGGCACTCGATCCACTACCCCTATTCGTCGACACCTCCGATCACTATCGTCTGCGGACCCGACAATTCACTCGCGAGTGACGGGTGAATGACGTGACGGACACGAGGAGTGATCCCATGATGATCTGGCGAAGCAGGCGGAGAACTCGCTCCGGTTTCCGGCGCCGCCTGTCGGTGTTGTTGGCGCCGCTCCTCACCGTGGCCTGCGCCGCCGTGATGGTTCCCCTGCTGGACCAGCCGGCGTCCGGGTCCGTCGAGCCTCCGATCACGGAGCCGATGACCGGCAACGCCACCTGGTTCGACGCCCTGGGGGCACCCTACGGCGGGTGCGGTCTGCCGCAGGGCGACCTGGACTCCCAGAACTTCATCGCTCTCAACGTCTACGACACACCCAAGGACTACACGTTCTATCCACGCCCCATGCCGGCCGGAGATCCCAAGATCGGACTGTGGGACAACGGGCACAACTGCGGCCGCTGGGTCGAGGTGACGATCGGGGACTTCTGCACAGGCGTCAATGACGGTGCACCGGGCGAGGCCTTCTGCAAGCGAGGGGAATGGACCGCCGACAAGTACAACGGTGCGAAACTCATGATGATCGTCGCCGACAGCTGCGGCGACAGCAACGCCTGGTGCCGAGAGGATCCCTACCACATCGACATGGCCCACAAGGCGCTCAACCAATTCGTCAAGGACGGCGCCCCGGTCAAGGACATGGATCCGGACAGCTGGAACAACCGTCACGTCAGCTGGAAGTTCGTCCCCGCCCCCAACTACTCCGGGGACGTGCAGATCGGCTTCCTCGCCGGGTCGAAGAGCGGCTGGACCGCGGTTGCCGTCAACCACCTGGCCAACGGCATCCACGGCCTCGACTACTGGTCGTCCCGCGACCAGAAGTGGGTCGACGCCACGATGGACGGCGACATGGGTCAGGCCTTCATCATCAAGCCGTACGACGACGGAGGCAGCAGTTACGCCGTCCGCGTCAGGGACGTCAACGACCAGTACATCAATGACGGCCGCGTGTACGGCTTCGATCTGCCGGCGAACTGCGACCCTCAGTGCGCGGACCCGTATCAGAAGATCACCTACACGGTCGGCACCGAACCTCCCGGCGGCGGTCCGTCGTCCAGGACCTGTACGGCGACCGCGAAGACCGTGCAGTCATGGCCTGGCGGTTTCGAGGGCAAGGTCACGGTGACGGCGGGCGAGTCCAAGATCTACGGGTGGAAGGTCGCGTGGACGATGGGCTCCGGGCAGACGATGGGCGACGCCTGGAACGGCACACGCACCGTCGACGGATCGAAGGTGACCATGGAGAACTCACCGTGGAACGGCACTCTCGCCCCGGGAGCCTCGATGACGTTCGGGTTCATCGGCTTCGGTGACGGACCGATGCCCGAGATGACCTGCGCCGCCACCTGACGGGTTGCGGAATCCGTCTCGGAGGACCGCCTCGGGGGCACCGGTCACCTCGCCGACGCCCCCGAGGCGGTCAGATGACGTAGTCCTCGGGGGTGAGGTCGAGAAGCTGGTTCATCTCCTGGGCGGGACACTCGCAACCGGCCCGTCCGATCACCCGCGCGGGCACGCCGACGGCCGTCGAGCCGGGCGGGACGGGACGGAGCACGACGCTGCCCGCGCCGATACGGCTGTAGGCACCGATCTCGGTGTTCCCGAGGATCTTCGCCCCGGCACCGATCATGACGCCGCGACGCACCTTGGGATGGCGGTCCCCGTGTTCCTTCCCGGTGCCGCCCAGGGTGACGCCCTGCAGGAGGGACACGTCGTCCTCGACGACGGCGGTCTCCCCGATGACGACACCGGTACCGTGATCGATCATGACCCCGGAGCCGATCCTCGCCCCGGGATGGATGTCGACGGAGAACACCTCGGAGACGCGGCTCTGGAAGTGCAGGGCCAGCGCCGTCCGGTGGTGGGTCCACAACCAGTGCGTCACCCGGTACGCCTGGAGGGCGTGGTAGCCCTTGAAGAAGAGGAACGGCTCGACGATCGTGTAGACGGCCGGGTCCCGTTCGAAGATCGCCGTGAGGTCGGAGCGGGCGGCGGCACCCAGCGCGGGAGTGTTCGTGTAGGCCTCGCTGACGACCTCGTGGACCTGGAGCGACCCGACGTCGGTGTTCGCGAGTTTCTGGGACAGGTGATAAGCGAGCGCCTGCTCCATCTGCTCGTGGCTGAGGATCGTCGCGTGCACGAAACTCGCCAGGGCGGGTTCGGACGCCGCGAGTTCCTTCGCGTCGCTCCGGAGGCGGGACCACACGGAGTCACGGCTGGCGAACGTCCCGGTGATGACCGAGGCCACGGAGTCGGACATAGCCATGAGCCTACGTCGTCCGCCTCGCCGGGGCCTCAACGACCCGGGACCTCCGTGCTGAGGCCGAGGACCTCGCCGCGAGCAGGACCACCAGCAGGACGGCCACGACCAGCCCGGCCGGTGCCAGGAGCACCCGGGGCATCTCCTGGGCGAGCACTCCCCCGCCGGCGAGCAGGACGAACCAGCCGAATCCGCGACGCAGGGACTCCACGGACACGTACCGAACCAGCCGGGCCCCGACAAGGCTGCCCACGACGGCCACCGCGGTCACGGCGGCGGCGAGCCCCCAGTCGATCCGCACGGAGGCGAGATACCCGGCGAATCCGGCGAAGGAGTTCATCGAGATGACGAGCAAGGACGTGCCGACGGCGATCGGCATCGGCAGACCACCGAGCAGGACGAGCGCGGGAACCACCAGAAATCCCCCGCCGGCACCGACCAGGCCGGTGACCAGACCGACGCCGACGCCCTCGGCCAGCACGGTGACGATCGGCAGCTCGTGCGCACGAGGTGGGGCTCCACTCGTGGCAGCGGGGACGGGCGGAGTCGCGGGGACGGGCGGAGCCTCCCGCCGTCCGTGGATCATGGCGGCTGCGGCGGCCACCATCATCACGGCGAAGCCGATCAGGAGCCAGGACCCCGGGATGTACGCCCCGAGGCGCCCTCCCAGATAGGCGCCGGTCATCGCCGCCGCGCCGAAGAGGAGACCCGTGCGCCAGCGCACCCGGCCCGCGCGGGCGTGGCCCCCGACGGCGGCGAGGCTGGTGACCCCGACGACGAGCAGCGAGGTGGCGATGGCCTCTTTCGCCCCGAGTCCCGCGACGTAGACCAGCAGCGGCACGGCCAAGATCGACCCACCACCGCCGAGAAGACCGAGAAGGACCCCCACCAGGACGGCGAGCGCGACGGCCAGGGCGATCACCGCACGTTCCCGGGGAGGGGGGATCGGCGGGAGGTGGACGGGATCACGCTCATCTGCACCAGCTCGCTTCACGTCACAGCGGTTCCGATACCCCGCAGGGTATACCGCCTTCCGAGATCCCGCGAGCGCGACACACCGAGGGACAGGCGGGTGATCAGCCGCGGAACGTCCGGTTGCGGAACACTCCGACGACGATCTATGTTCAGGTACGTAGAGATACCCCATCGGGTATATACCCGCCCAGTACGCAGGAGGAGCCATGGTGACGTCACCGAAGACACCCTCACCCTCGTTCGAGATCGTTCCCCTGGAGACCCCCTCGCTCGGGGACCGCTCCTACCTCGTCCACGACGGGACAAACGCCGTCGTGGTGGATCCTCAGCGCGACATCGACAGGGTCCTCGACCTCTCCACCCGTCTCGGTGTCACCGTCCGGCACGTCCTGGAGACCCACGTCCACAACGACTACGTCACGGGAGGGCATGCCCTCGCCCGGGTGACGGGTGCCCACTACCACGTCAACGCCGCGGACCCGGTCACCTTCGACCGCACCCCCGTCGGTGACGGTGACACCGTGGAGATCAGCCCGTCTCTCGCCGTCCGGGCCCTCGCGACCCCGGGACACACGTACACCCACCTGTCCTACGTACTGCTGGACGACGGCCGCCCGGTCGCGGTCTTCACCGGTGGGTCGATGCTCTACGGTTCCTCCGGTCGCCCCGACCTGCTCGGTCCCGACCACACGGAACCCCTGGCCCGGGCCCAGTACGCCTCGCTGCACCGGCTCGCGGCGCAACTGCCCGACGACGTCCCGATCTTCCCCACCCACGGGTTCGGCAGTTTCTGCTCGGCGACCCAGACCAGCGGGACCTCGTCGACGATCGGGCGGGAGAAGGACGTCAACCCCGCGTTGACGAAGGACGAGCAGGCATACCTCGACGAACTCCTCGCCGGACTGGACGCCTACCCCGCCTACTACGCCCACATGGGCCCGTCGAACCTCACCGCCCCGGCCGGCGCGCCGGACCTGTCAGCGCCGTCGCCGGCCGACCCCGCCGAACTCCGCCGCCGGATCGAGGCCGGGGAGTGGGTCGTCGACCTGCGCAACCGGACGGCGTTCGCCGCCGGGCATCTCACCGGCACCCTCAACATCGGCCTGGACGGGCCCTTCTCCACCTATCTCGGCTGGCTGATCCCCTGGGGGACCCCTCTCACCCTGCTCGCCTCGACCGGCGAGCAGATCGCGGAGGCCCAGCGCGAACTCGTCCGCATCGGCATCGACCGGCCCGCCGCGGCGTCCACCGGAGGCCCCGCCACGTGGTCGGATGGGTCTGATCCCGGCTCGCTACGCCGCGTGACCTTCGCCGAACTGGCCGCCGAGCTGGCCACGCCGCGCGACGACCTGGTGGTCCTCGACGTCCGCCGCCATTCGGAGCGAAGGGCCGGACACGTCGCGGGGTCGGTCCACCTCCCCCTGCACGATCTGCTCACCCACCTGGACGACGTCCCGCCGGGCGAGGTCTGGGTGCACTGCCAGTCCGGGTACCGCGCCTCCCTCGCAGCCTCGCTGCTCGCCGCCTCCGGCCGTGCCGTGGTCCTGGTGGACGACGACTTCTCGGGAGCACGCGACGCGGGGGCCGAGGTGGTCAGCCCGAGGTCTTGACCGTTGGAGCGGCTGACGGCGCTGGTGATCCCCTCGGGACCAGGTGAGAGCTGACCCCGGCGAGCGCGGGGTGCACGGTACATTTGGTCGCCCTCGACCTGGTATCAACCGCGTCGGGTGCACGAGGACGGGAGCACGCGACATGGCCGGTGACAGGACGGACGAGTGGTCGTGGATCAAGGACAGCTCCGGCTGGATCCCTCCCGTGATCGACACCTCCCGGCCGAGCGTCGCGCGCATGTACGACTTCTACCTCGGTGGCAAGGACCACTTCGCCGTCGACCGCGACGCCGCCGAACAGGTGATGCGCGGATTCCCGGACGTCGCCGAGGCCGCTCGCGCCAACCGGGAGTTCCTGGTCCGCTCGGTGCGAGCGATGGCCGGGGACGGGATCGACCAGTTCCTCGACCTGGGGACCGGCATCCCGACGCCACCCAACACCCACGAGGCGGCCCGGCAGATCCACCCCGGCGCCTCCATCGCCTACGTCGACAACGACCCGGTGGTCATGGTCCACAACCGGGCTCTCCTCGCCTCGGACGACCAGACCGTCACCGTGATGCACGACCTGCGCGATCCCGCGACGGTGCTGGCCGACCCGATGATTCGATCCGTGATCGACTTCGGCCGGCCCGTCGGCCTTCTGATGATTGCCGTCCTGCACTTCGTCGACGTCGTCTCCGCACCGATGATCACCTCCCGGTACTACCGGGAGCTCGCCCCGGGCAGCCAAGTGGCGATCAGCGTCGGAGTCCGGGACGGCATCGACCCCGAGATCGTCGCCGCCGGCGAGAAGGTCTACGCCAAATCGAACGCCCCGGCCTTCCTCCGCTCCGTCGTCCAGGTGGGAGAGCTCCTCGACGGCGTGGAGCCCGTCGCTCCCGGCCTCGAGGACATCTACCGCTCCGACCAGGTCCACATCGTCGGCGTCCGCGCGACCCGGGCCTGACTCCCCTCACCGGCCCCTCACCCGACCCCACGGACTGTGGAGGATCCAGACTACCTCCTTGTTGAAATCGGTTATCGTTTCCATCTATGAGGACACGACACATCTTGCTCACCGCGTTGCTCGGGGCCACGGCGACCGTCCTGGCCGCCTGCGGAGGTTCGTCTGCGGCAACCGTCGTCGAGGCACCGGGCGCCACCGCGTCGTCCGTCTCTCCACCCGCCGCGTCGTCCGGGGCCCGGCCCTCCGTGATCGTGACCTACCCGGTGCTCGGGGCGGTGGTGAAGGACGTCGTCGGGGACACGGCGGACGTACGGGTGCTGATGCCGGGCGGGGCCGATCCGCACGAGTGGACGCCGTCCGCCAAGGACGTCCAGGCGATCCTCGCCGCGGACCTCGTCGTCGACAACGGCCTGATGCTGGAAGGCCGGATCCAGGACCCGCTCGCCCAGGCCAAGGCCAAAGGCGTCACCGTGTTCACGGTCGGCGACCACATCACGGTGCGGAAGGTCAAGTCCGGGGAGGGGGCCGAGCCGGAGGACCCCGACCAGGCCCCCGGCGCCGACGACCCCCACCTGTGGACGGATCCGCTGACCATGAAGCAGTGGGTCACGCCCTTCGCCGCGACTCTCAAAGGCAAGGGCGTCGACGTCACGGCGCGGGCGGCCCGGGTCGAGGCCGATCTCGCCGACCTCGATTCCCGGGTCCGGGAGACCCTGGCAGCCGTGCCCGCCGGGCGCCGGAAGCTCGTCACCGGTCACGAGTCGATGGGGTACTTCGCCGAACGCTACGGTTTCCAGCTGATCGGCGCCGTGATCCCGACCGTCACCTCCCAGAGCGAGGCCTCAGCGCGGGAACTCGCCGACCTCACCAAGAAGATCAAAGCGGCGGGTATACCCGCCATTTTCGCCGAGATCGGCACCCCGAAGGCGACCACCGACGCCGTCGCGCGGGACAGCGGCGCCACCGTGGTCGAGCTGTCGGCCCATCTCCTGCCGGCCGACGGCAGTTACCGCACCTTCATGCTCGCCATCGCGACCACGGTCACGGGCGCCCTGAAATGATGCCCCACCCGATCTGTTGACCGACACACCGGCCGGGGCCCTCCCCGGCCGGACGGGTCGCTGCCACCAGCACGTCGTCGGTGAGCCACGCGAGCGCGGTGACGGGATCCGGCTGCCCGCCCGGCGCCGACACGACGACGGACCGGTCGGGGGGCGCCGGGCGTCCGGGGGCGACGCCCTCGACGTCCCAGAGCGCGACGGTGCCGTCCGCTCCGGCCGTGGCGAGCACCGGACGGCGGGGGTGCCACGCGACGGCGGTCGCGCCGTCCGGGTGGGCGGAGAGCATCCGGGCCGAGGTACCTCCAGGGCCACCACCGGCGAAGCTCCACACCGTGATGCCGGGGGCGCCGTCCGCGGCCAGCCACCGCCCGGTGGCGTCGAACGCGACCCGGGTCACCTTCCGGGGATACCCGTCCATCTCCAGCTCCGACCCGTCACGCAGCCTCCACACGTGGACGCTCGCGTCCTGGTTGCCGCTGACCAGCCACCGCCCGTCACCGCTCACGGCGATGTCCAGCAGGGATCCGGCGTAGGGAAGCTCACGGGCCAGGCGGGTGCGTGAGAAGGCGCTGACCCCGCCGTAACTCGCGACGGCGATCTCCCGCCCTCCCCGCAGCCAGGAGAGGGCGGTGACGGTGCTTCGCACCTCGGGGGTCGCCCAGGAGCGTTCGACCCACCCCGATGACGCCGGGGCCAACAGGGACCTCGTGTCGAAGACGGCGGTCGTCCGGTCGTCCGCGACGGCCAGTTGCCCGTCGGGCGCCCAGGCGAGCGCCTGGCACCATCCGCCCGCCCGGAGCGGAGCGAGACCCTCGGCACGGTTCCACCGGTAGGCGCCTTCCGGGCCACCGACGGCGAGCACGGTTCCATCCGGGGACCACGCCGCCGTCAGGGCCCCGCCGTGAGCGGTCGCGGTCGCGAGCACCCGGCCCGTCGAGGTGAGCAGCACCACCAGGCCGTCCGCCCCGACGACGGCGACGGCCGGGTCGTCCGGGCCGGCGGGGGTGGTGACGGCGAGAGCCGCCGGGGCGTCGTCGACGGTCGCCGTCCAGGCGCGGGTCCCGTTCATGCCGGCACCAGGCAGTCGCGGAACGATGCCTCCAGAGCGCCCCGGTCCAGATTCCGGCCGATGAAGACCATGCGGTTGACGCGGGGACGATCCCCCCAGGGCCGGCCCTCGGTGCCGTCGAAGAGCATGTGGACGCCCTGGAAGACGTACTCCTGGTCGGAGCCGGAGGGAGCGAGGACCCCCTTGGAACGGAAGATGTCGGCCCCCTTGGTGCTGAGCAGCTCCCCCAGCCAGTCGTTGAGGCGTTCGACGTCGACCTCCCCGGGGACCTCCAGGCCGACGGACGTGACGGACGTGTCGTGCTGGTGCTCGGCCTGGGTGAGGAAGGCGGGGTCGAGTTCCAGGGCCCGGCCCAGGTCGAAGGCGCGGACGTCGAGAACGGCGGCGAGATCGACCCCCGCCTGGCGTGCGGGCAACACCGGGGCGACGGCGTTGATGCCCCTGATCCGGTCGGTGACACCGGCGAGATCCTCGGGCGGTACCAGGTCCGTCTTGTTGAGCACGATCCTGTCCGCGAACGCGATCTGCTCGACCACCTCGTTCTCCACGCCCTCAGGACGTTCCTCGTCCAGGTGGGAGATCACGTGGGCGGCGTCGACGAGGGTGACGATCGCGTCGAGGCGCAGCTGCCCGGCGATCTCGTCGTCCATGAAGAAGGTCTGGGCAACGGGGGCGGGATCGGCGAGTCCCGTCGTCTCGACGACGATCCGGTCGAAGCGGTCCCGGCGGCGCATCAGGGCCGTGAGGATGCGGATCAGGTCGCCGCGCACGGTGCAGCAGATGCACCCGTTGTTCATCTCGAAGATCTCTTCCTTCGAGTCGAGCACCAGGGCATCGTCGACGCCGACCTCACCGAACTCGTTCTCGATCACAGCGATGCGCAGGCCGTGCCGTTCGGTGAGGATCCGGTTGAGCAAGGTCGTCTTCCCCGAGCCCAGGAACCCCGTCAGCACCGTCACCGGTACCCGGTCGTCGTCCCCGGCCGGCGCGACCTGCTCAGGCATCACGGCTGAGCAGGTCGGTTCTGTGGGTTCTGTGGGTTCTGTGAGTTCTGTGGGTTCTGCGCGCTCGGTCGAAGCCATCGGTGTCCTCCGTCAGGTCGTCGGGTGATCGTGCGCCGGATACGGGTGCGCCGGGGCACGTCCCCGACCTCACCGATTCAGCTTACTGAAAACGACTGTCACCGTCATGAAGGGGTTCGGCTCTCGCCGGAGCTCAGGTGACACCGATACCCCCCTCGCTCACCGGACGGCGATCGGGTGCAGGTGCGAGTGCGGACCACCATGCCGTGGCTGCCCGCACCATGGGATCACCGCCGCGGGCCTCCGACATCACCGGAACCGGCCCCGGCCCCGGCCCCGGCCCCGGCGAACGGGAACCGGAACCGGAACCGAGCAAACAGCTCAGTGTCGCCCGCACCCGCCCCACGCAACCGCAGGGCACAACTGATCAAAACGCGGTCGAGCGTGTACAGCCGTCCGGCTCACGGCACTGAAGGTGCTCACGGGTTCAACCTCTCGGCGGCGTGAACCGCTCAACGAATCGACCGACCTCCTGGCCTTCCACAGAATTACTCCAGAGCCGGGCACACAGCCACTTCCCACCTTGGCCCACGGCCGACCTGCCCAGCACAGGCAGAAACATCATGAAGTGTCCGCACAACCTCGTGCGAGCCACACCGGTGACAGCATGGACCCCACACCAGGGAAACCACACGGAAGACCATCTCCGGGATCATCGGGGGTTGCGTCCTACTGGAACTGCCCTCAGGTGGACGTCAGGACTGGGCACAGATTGAGCCATTCCGAGTAACGGTTTTTGACTCTACGTGGCCACACGGCCCTATCGGGCAGCTCGGGACCCGCGACAGGGCGGTCATTTAGGGATCGCTTCCCTTGATCACTCACCAGGGGTACCCCACCGACACTATCACCAGGTATTCGACCCGCCTTACAGGTAGCTGACCTGTCCCCCAAGTGACGGGAGATCAGTGTGTGCAGTTGCTGTCGCGATCGCGACGGTGATTGCACTCAGCGATTCCCGGCTGTCCGCGAAGCGGGTCCACAACCCGATCCCCGGTTGTCGATCACCCAACACTGCATTCATGGGGATCATCCGCTCCTGTCGATCAGGTCGACTCATCCGCTGACGATCCGAATCGTCTCGCCGGGGATCCCGCCCAAGGGCCCCCGCCATCACCTGTCAACACCCGTTGATAACAATCCCGCAGTCGATCCTGGTGCTGGTGCCCGGCGCGGCGTAGCTTCCTCACCCCCGCCCTCTTCACCGGTGATGCCGCCGGTGTCCGCTGACGCCGTCGGCGATCCTCGATGCCCTCGGGACAGGAGCGTTCAGACCATGCAGGTGAGGTTCGACAACGTCAACGATCAGGTGATCTTCCGGCTGCTCGACGTCGACCCAAGGTTCCACGACGTCCTGCGCCAGTGTTTCTGGGCCACGGACGGCGACAGCTGGTTTCGCCCCTACCCCGCCGACGCACGGCATCTGGACCGGATCCGACCGTATTTCGCCGCCCAGGCGGAGCGGATGTTCTCCCAGCTCGGCTACTTCGAGCCGGTGCCGTGGGAACGCGCCCTGCTGGCCTTCGCCGACCGTGCCGCCGGAACAACGATCGACTGGTGGCTGACCGGCAGCTGTGCGGCGTGCATCCGAGGGGTTCCGCTCAACCCCCACGACGTCGACATCATCATCGACTCGGGCAGCGCGGACGAGGTGGCCGGCCGCTTCGCCGACGTCCTCATCGAACCGATCGTCGACACGGGCGGCTGGCTCACCAAGGAGTTCGGCGTGCTGTTCTGGCACGCCCGGATCGACATCGCCAGCGACCCCGTCGCCGCCCTCGACGACCCCGAACCGTCAGACTGCGGCCCCTACGCCCGCGCCCACCTGGAGGAGGTGACCTGGCAGGGACGCACCTTCCGGGTTCCGCCGTTGGAACTGCAGGCCTCGATCAACCAACGCCGGGGACGCTCCGACCGCGCCTCACTCATCCAGGCCCACCTCGCGGCCGCGGAGCAAGATCCTCATGAGGGATCCGGCACAGCGTGAACGGGTTGCTGATCATGGCGGCGGTATCAGCCGCGTTCACGGCTATGGGGGTGCGGGCCTATCAAGGGGCCTCCTGTTTCCGGGTGGTGACGGCCCCCTCCCCGACCGCCTACTTCGCCTCCGCCTGGTTCTGGGGGGCGGGCATACTGATCACACTGGTGTGGTGGGCCTTCGAGCTCCTGGGAGATCCCACGAACCTGCTGCTCCTGCCGTTCGCCGTGCTGGGCGCAGTCGGATGGATCATCGGACTCGTGGGCGTTGTGTGGATGCCACCGCGGTTGACCCCCCGGTGGTACCGCGACTGGGTTCTTCGTGGCTGCGATCCGGGAGAGTTCGCCGACGCCAGGTACCTCACGCGCCTGGAGCGCTGGACCTCCGCCCGCCGTTCCCGGGCGTTGCGCCGGAAGGAACTGTCCACGAAAGACAAGGACACCGGACGACCGCACGACGGCGAGACGGCCGCGGAGCAGACCGGTGACCGCGCGGTTCACGGCACCGGGCCGGGCCCAGACCGTGAACCTGAGGAGAACGCCGGGAAGGATGCGGAGGAATCCCAGAAGGTGCGCTACGTCGTCGATGACGTGAGCGGTGGTGCGATCCGGCTGTCGGCCGCCTGGTCACAGGTGGAAGCTGCCCCGGGGACACTCATGCTCACGTTGACCGGTTGGGGGGAGACCGTCGGCAAGGGGAAGCCGCCGAACGTCACGTTGACCACCACAGCGGCCGGACCGGACGTCGAGGACGTCACCGTGCTGGGGATCCAGGCGATGGACCTCGCCCGGGAGCAATTGGACGACGTCCACCTCTTGGCCTTTGACTACTCCCCGCCCTGAAGGACCGGGATTCTCGGCCTCGCGGCCGGGAGTTCCTGCTTCTTCGCCGACTGCACGGGTGGTTGCCCACCGTGTCTGACACCAGTTCCACAGGCATCGCCACCGGTGGTGGCTACGGCAAGACCTGCCGCAAGGATGCTCTTGGCGGCGTTCTCGTCCCGGTCATGCCGGGTGCCGCATTCGGGACACGACCACTGTCGTGTCCCGAGGGACAGCGTGGCGAGCAGGTGCCCGCACGCCGAGCAGGTCTTGCTGGACGGGTACCAACGGTCGATCACGATCAGCCGCTTGCCGACCTTCTCCGTCTTGTAGGCGAGCATCTGCCGGAAAGCGCCCCACCCAGAGTCCGAGATCGCTTTCGCGAGGGACCGGTTGCGGACCATGCCCGCGACGTTCAGGTCCTCCACAACGATCACGTCGTGGTCGCGGACCAGACGAGTCGAGGTGCGGTGCAGGAAGTCGGCCCGGGACGCGCGAACCTTCCGGTGAGCGCGGGCAACTTTCGCCCGGGTTTTGGCCCGGTTCGCCGACCCGCGCCGCGTGCGAGCCATCCTGCGTTGGTAACGGGCGAGGTTCCTGGCCCGC
>JAUPKQ010000025.1 GCA_030837345.1 Actinomycetota bacterium
CGCAAATACCCCCGCACCTGCGGAACCGTCACCGACGGCGACAACTGACCATCAGCGATCGCCCTCACCACGATCTCCCGCAACCCCTCCGCGACCGGCCGCACCACAGTCACCGTCGACCCAGTCGTTCCGTCGTCGTCGCGCACGTCCCGGCCCTCGCTTGCTTCTGATCACGATCAACGTCGTGTACCAGGCCAAGCAAACGACCAAAGTGGGACGTAGTCAACCTTTTGGCGCCCGAATCTGTGACGGAAACCGATTCGAGCCTCGGAGATCAGCTCCTGGACCACTCCGCGATGTTCCACGTCAGGTTCATCACGGTCGGGTTGTAGCGCACCCCGGTCACGCCCTTGGCCGTCGCGAGGACGCCGGGCAGGGCGAAGAGCGGGATCGTCGCAAGGTCCTTCCACAACAAGGAATCGATCTGCTCGGCGATGGCGACCTGTCCGGCCGTGCCGAGTTCGGCGGTCTGCCGACGGAACAGTTCGTCGACCCCGGCGTTGCTGTACCCCATCGTGTTGAGCCCGCCGTTCGTCTGGAACCGGTCGTTCTGCCCGACCGTGGTGGCGTCGAGGGTCCACGAGAACAGGGCGACGTCATAATTGCCGGCGACCCATTCCTTGTCCATGAAGGTCGGAGTTCCGGCGTCGATGACATCGAAGCCCGCCTTGCCGCACGATTCCTGGATGAGGAGGAGCGTGTCGGCCCGGCGTTTGTTCAGCGCCGCTGCATTCTTGTCCCACCCGAGCCGGATCGTCGGCGTCTGGCCCGCCAGCAGCCTCTTGGCCTCCGCGATGTCGACGGAGGCGTACTTCTCCCCGCCGGCGGAGTCCCTGAACCTTGAATACGCCGGCTGGCTCGGAAGCACGAAACGGGACTGCTGGACCACCGCGTCAGGATTGACGGGCCTGACGAGAGCGTCGACGATTCCCTGCCGGGGGAGGCATCTGGCGAACGCCTCCCTCACCGTGCGGTCCTTGAAGATTCCCCCGAAACCGAAGTCGAGGTGTTCGTACTGGAAGGCAGCACCGGTGGTCACCTGGACCGAGTCGCCGAGGGCCTCCAGCTGACGCATGAGATCGACCTGCGGCTCCGGACTCATCGCGTGGATCTCGCCATTCTGGAGAGCTTGCGCCTGGGCGCTCCCGGCGAGGTACCGGATGACGACGGTCTCGGTCCGGGGCGGCTTCCCCCACCACTTCGGATTGGCCTTGAGGGTGATCGACTGATGAGCGGCCCAAGAATCGATCACATAGGGCCCGGACGACGGCATGATCTCTTTCTTGAGCGTTCCGGGTTCGAGGGACCACCCCCGGTTGAAGAAGCGGATCGCCTCGGCGAGCTCAGGGGAGCGGGGGGTGTCGGCGTACTCGACCCACGACCTGGTCAGGCCGCCTTGACGGGCCACGACGTGCGACGGGAGGATCTTCGCCACCCCGAACTGCGTCGACCAGTCGGCGTACGGCCTGCGGTAGGTGATCGTCACCACCTTGTCGCCGGGGGCGCACCGGGGCTTCTCCATCTCCTCGTATCCGGTTGTGCCTCCCACGGCGAAACCCTTCGGTCCCGTCACGCCGCTGTTCGACAACCAGGCGAAGACCATGTCCTCGCACCCCATCGGAGCGCCGTCCGACCACACGGCCTTGTCATTGAACCGGTACCTGACCGTCAGGGGACGGTCTGAGATCTTTTCATAGGTCCCGAGCTCCCCCCGGGGGATCACGGATCCGTCCGGTCCGAAGACGTAGAACCCGGGCTGGACACCATTGAGCACGATGATGTTCCCGACCGTGGAGCCTTCGACGGTGTTGAGATTGTAGCTACTGAACTCGCGCTCATAACCCCAAACGAAGGAGGACGACACAGACGCGCGGTCAGCCGTTTCCGAGGCATCGTTCGACCGGCCGGGCCGGGATCCGCTCGTACAACCAGTCACGATCAATAACGCCCCCGCGATCATGGCGAGCGCACTACGAGTGCTGGGCCTCACACTCACACCGAGCCTTCCCCTGCGCGGAATCACCCGCCCGGAGCCGTGACAGATGTCATGGTAAGCAACAGTCGACATCCAAGGTTGTTTTGATGTCGGAATCTATCGGACCGGACCGCCCAGTCCAACCGCTTCCGGGAATCAGATCGTTCGCCGATCTCGTACCGAGAACCACGCCATGCCCGCCAGGGCGAGGAGCGCGAACCAGCAATCCGACTGCTCGACCACAAACCCCGCGGCCCCGAGCCACCCGCCGTCCGACCGCCAATCGGCTCCCCACCAGGGCAGGGGAAACCACAGCATCGCTCCCCCCACGACCGTGGCCACGATCCGCCCGGTCCTCCGGCCGTCACCCAGCACGGCGGCGAGGGCCACAACACCCCAGTAATAGTGGTGGGTCCATGAGACAGGACTCACCAGAACGGCGATCATCCCGAGAGTCCCGACGACGGCGACGGGCTCACCGGCACGTTCCAGCAGGAGCGCCAGCCGGAACCCGAGCCCCGCGACGACGACGACCGTCACCAGCCAGATCAGCGACAGCCGGGGTCCTTCCTCCAGGCCGAGACGCAGCAGGACGCCGCGGAGCGACTGGTTCTGGGTGTGCGCGTTGGGACCGAGCCGGCCGGGATCGATCAGGGCGTCCGTCCAGAAGACGATCGTCGCGGACGGCGCGACCAGGAAGGTGATCACGGTCGCGGCGGCGGCCGTCCCCGCCGAGATCAGGGCGACGCGCCACTGACGTGCCAGCGCGTAGTGGATCCAGAAAACCCCCGGGGTCAGCTTGATCGCCGTCGCGATGCCGGTCAGCGAGCCGCGGGGCCACCAGCCGACCCGCCGGCGGACGACGTCCACCAGACACAGAGTGACCAGGACGGCGTTCACCTGGCCGAACCGGATCCCTTCCTGGACCGGCTGCAGGTGGACGAGCAGGGCGGCGACACCCCCCTGAGCCAGACCGCGCCGGACGCCGCAGCGGTCAAGAAGAGGGCGGAAGGCGATACCGGTACAGATCCACAGGAGTGCCAGCTGCAGAACGGTCCACGCCCATCCGACGACACCGAACGGAGCGATCAGCAGGACCGTCCCGACGAGAGCCGCGAACGGAGGGTAGGTGAAGGGAAGATACTGCGGGTTGTCCGTCAGCCAGTCGTAGACCGGTCTTCCCTCGACGAGGCTGCGCGCACCCTCCCGGTACACCTCAAGATCGACCTGCCAGATCTCGTCCGGGAAGCCGATCAGATACTTGTTGATCAGGGGGGCCGCCGAGCCCAGCAGCAGGGCGACCCCCAAGGCCGGCCAGATGAGCGACGGGACCGTGACGGACCGGAACGGGACGAACGAGAGCCAGCGCCGTGCCGAGGCATCGGGACCGGTCGCACCGGAATCCGTCGCATCGGGACCGGTGATGTCGGGACGGCGCGCAGAGCTCACCGGAGCATTCTCCCGGCAGGGCGGCAGCCCGGCGGACCGCCGGCCCGGCGGAGCGACGGCCGAGATCCAGGAAACCGATCGTCTAGCCTGTCCGGGTGTTCCGGTACTGGCGTGTCCCGCTCGTGTTCGTCCTGCTCACGGCCCTCTTCACCGTGCCGGCGAACGCGGCGCCGGCCGAGACGCCACCGGCCGGCACACCACCGGCCGGCACGGTGCCGGAGCGGTCCGGCGGCGAACCGGCCCCGGTGGTCCTGCTCGGGACCGGCGGACTTCGCTGGGACGATGTGGACGAGACGACACCAGCCCTCGCCGCGGCGATCACGCAGGACTCGACCGCGGCCCTCGCCGTCCGCAGCGTGCGGGACACGACGTGCCCGGCCGACGGCTGGCTCGCCGTCTCGGCGGGACGGCGGGCAGCGGACGCCGCGCGGCCCGGCGGGGGGTGCCGTGACCTCTCGGCCCGGATCCCGGCTCCCGGAGGCCCCGGCACGGCCGGTTCCTGGGAGACCTACCGCGCCGAGGCGGCGGCCGGACGCTTCGACGCGGATCCCGGTCTGCTCGGCGAGACGCTGGAGGCGGCCGGGGTCCCGAGAGCGGCCGTCGGACCGGGGGCGCTCATCGCCGCCGCGGACCGCTCCGGTGTCACCCCCCGGACCTGGCCGGGGCTCGCTCCGGGCCCGGGCGGAAGGCTCGACCCGACCGCGGATGCCGTCGCACTGGCCGGGCAGGTCCGTGCCGCCCTGGGATCCGGGGCCCGTTTCGTCGCCGTCGACCTCGGCTCCGTCACGGACGACGGCACGGTTCCGGCCACCGACGCGGCCACCGGGGAGCAGCCGTTCACCCGGCGCGAACAGGTGACGGGTCTCGGCACCCGGGTGGGCCTCGTGATCGACGCCCTTCCCGACCAGGCCACCGTCGTCTTCGCCTCCCTGGCGGACGACGGCGGGCGCCCCCACCTCCAGGTGGCGTTCGCCTACGGCCCGGCATCCCAGACCGCGACGGGGAACCAGACCGCAACGGGGTCCCAGACGGCGGGACGCTCCGGCGGCTTCGGACCCGGGCTGCTCCGGGCGCCGTCGACCCGCCAGGACGGTCTGGTCCAGTCGACGGATCTGCTGCCCACCCTGGTGACGGCGCTGGGCCTCCCGGTACCTGAGGGAACGGTGGGGTCACGCCTCGCCCGGGTGGACGGAGGCGACGAGCTGGACCGGCGGCAGCGCCTCCTCGACCTCGACGCGGCCTCGGTGGAGGTCGAACACGTCGTCACCCCGTTCTTCGTGGCCTACGGCGTCGTCGAGCTCCTGGTGCTGGGCGGGCTGGCGTTGCTCGCCCGCGGCAGCCGGGCCCGGCGGACGGTCCGGCGCCGAGCGTTGATCACGCTCCAGGTGGCGGCGGTGACGTTCTCCCTGGTCCCCGTCGCGACCTTCCTGGCCAATCTGTGGCCGTGGTGGCGGTCCCCGCTCCCCGGGCTCCCGTTGACGTTCGCCGTCGCGACGGCGACGGCGGCGCTCGCCCTCGTCGCCTTCGCCGGACCGTGGCGCCGTTCGCTCCTCGGACCGGCGGGGGCGGCCGGGGCCCTCACCGTCGGCGTTCTGACCGCGGACCTCCTGAGGGGGTCGCCGCTCCAGCTCGCCGCGTTGATCGGTGGGCAACCGATCATCGCGGGCCGGTTCTACGGACTGTCCAACCCGACGTTCGCCCTGTTCGCCACCGGCGCTCTCCTGGCGGCCCTCGCCGTGGCGGAGGAGATCCTCGCGCGCGGGGGATCCACGCGGCAGGCGGCGCTGGCGGTCGCCGGGATCGGTGTCGTCGCCACGGTGATCGACGGCCTGCCGGCCCTCGGCAGTGACTTCGGCGGACCCCCCGCGATCCTTCCCGCCTTCGCGCTCCTCGCCCTGTGGGTGGCCGGTGTCCGCGTCACGTGGGGCCGCGCGGCGGCGATCGCGGCGGCGACGGCCGGCGTCCTCGTCGCGCTGTCGCTCGCCGACTGGCTCCGGCCGGCGGACAGCCGCAGTCACCTCGGTCACTTCGTCCAGTCCGTCGTGGACGGCGGGGGCTGGCTGATCGTCCGGCGCAAGGCCGAGCAGAACCTCGGCATCCTCGTGTCGACGCCCCTCACCCTCGCCGTCCCCGTGGTGGCGGTCGCGGCGGTCCTGGTGCTCCGTCGTCCCGAGCGGTGGTACGTGCCCGCGCTGCGTCTCGCCTACGACCGCCAGAGGCTGCTGCCCGCGGGTCTGGCGTCGCTCGGCGTCATGGTGGTGCTCGGGTTCGTCGCCAACGACAGCGGGACGTCGATCCCTCCGGTGAGCCTGATGCTGTTCGCCCCGCTGCTGTTCGCCGTGAGCGCCCGGGCGGTGGAGCTCGACGACGCCGAGAGCCTGGAACGGGCGGTCCGGGAAGCCCGCCGCTCCGGACGCTGAGCGGTCACCCCGGGGAGCCGGTCACCCCCGGTATTCAGACCGCAGTGCCCACCGGACCGCTCCCACGATCACGGCGAGCACCAGGACCGGGGCGACGAAGGTCCGTACCCCCAGCGTCACCGCCTCCACCGACGGGCCGAGCCCGACCACCCGTCCCGGGACGTACGCGACGGCCAGCACCACCAGCCTCGCGAGCAGCAGCCGGTCCAGGGCGGACGGCGCCGCGAGGGCGAGCGGCGCCCAGACCATCGCGTCGTACCAGGGCAGGGCGTACGGCGCGACGAGCACCCAGGAAGCGGTGAGGACGAGCGCCGCCAGGACGCCGTCCGGCGCGGACAAGCCGCTCACCCGGCGGCGCCAGAGCAGGACCGCTAAGGCGGCGGCGAGCGCGAGCGCCGCCGGGGAGGCGACGACGTTGACGGCTCCGGGGGCGATGAGGAGGTCACCGAGGTTGGCGACGGCGCGCCAGGGCGTGGCGAGGGACGTGAACCGGCTGGCATGGCCGAGCTGGTCGAAGGCGTGCGGACCCGCCCAGCAGTACGCGGGGACGAGAAGGGTGAGGACTCCGGCCGCGCCGGCCAGGAGGGTGAGGGCGAGGTGACGCCACGGCAGGTGCCGCAGGCCCCAGCAGGCGGCGAGACCGAACAACGCGTAGGGAGGTTTGCAGCCGACCGCCGCTCCGAGCAGGAGCCCGGCGGGGAACGCGGCCACCAGCGGCTTTCCCGGGCGAGGCCCTGGCCGGGCGACGAGGAGCAGGGCTCCCGTCCCGCAGGCCGCGGCGAGGATGTCGAGGTGGGCGCCGAGGACGAGCTGGCCGAGCAGGAGCGGGTTGAGGGTCCAGAGGACGGCGGCCCGGGTGCGGCGCGCCGGGTCGGGGCGGGCCGCCCGGTCGAGCAGCAGCGCGACGGCTCCGAAGGCGACGGCGCAGGTCAGCTGCCACCACCACGTCGTAAGGCGCAGCGATCCGCCGCCGGCGAGCGCGACGGCGGACTGGGCGGCGGTCGCCACCGGGCCGTAGACGCTGGGGGTTCTCTGCCAGGGCGGTTGCACCGCTCCGGCGACGGGATCCGCCCCGGATCGCCAGTCGATCGGGGGGACGGTGTAGGGGTCGTCCCCCGCCGCGGCGATGCGGCCGTAGGCGAGGTACGAGAGGTGGTCGGCCGACCCCGCCGGAGGGACCAGGGTGAGTGCGGTGACGGCGAGCAGGGCGGCGAGGCCGAGCGCCCGGGGGGAGGGGAGGTTTCCACGGGCCACCATCCGGAGCCCGATGAGGACGGCGGCGCCCCCGGTGACGTACGCGCCCGCCACCAGGATCGTCACCAGCCCCGAGGGCGGGTTCGCCGCGAGATCCCACGGCGGGTTCGGCGTCCGGGGACCGAGACCCGGGACGGCGGCCGAGTCGCCGAGCGCGCCGACGAGGACGAGCGTCGTCACCGACAAGGCGGTGGCAGCGGCCCACCCGCGGCGGGTGGAGTCTCTCCCGGTCACCGTGAGGAATCCCTCCCGGTCACCGTGCGGACGTGCGAGCGATCACGTTCAGCAGCCGGAGAGGAGCCGCGCGGCGGAGGCGGCGGGCCGCCAGCGCACGGGCGACGTCCCGGTACTGACCGGCCCGGTGGAGCTGACCGCGAAAATCCGTTCCGGTGACACGGTGGTGCAGGTCGCAGGGCACCTCGGTGAGACGGTAGCCAGCGGTGAGCAGATCGATCGTCAGACCCGTCTCGACACCCCACCCGGGGGCGAGCGGGCGAGCCGCGTCGAAGGCCTCCCGGGTGAGGCAGCGCATTCCCGAGAGAGGCTGCGCCGACGTCCAGCCCGTCGCCCGCCGGATGCCCGCGCGGGCGAGGCGGACGACGAACCCGTGGCCTCCGCCCGGCGTGGACTGCGGGGGGAGAACCGCGATCGTCATGTCGGCGTCGCCCGCGAGCACCGGGCCCGCGAGGGGTGCGGTGGCCGCGGCGCTCTCCCCGAGGTCGGCGTCGACGAACAACAGCGCGGACGGCGGCAGGCCGCTCCCGAGGTCCAAGGCGGCGACGCGCGCGGCACCGGTCTCCATCGCGGTGCCCTTGCCACGGCTGCGGGGATGCCGGACGACGACGGCGCCAGCCTCGGCGGCGAGCCGTCCGGTGGCGTCGAGCGAACCGTCGTCGACGACGACGACGTGCCGGATCCCGGGGAGGAGGAGCGCGGACCTCACCGTCGCGCCGATGCGTTCGGCTTCGTCCCTGGCGGGGACGACGACGGCGATCGCGTTCCGTTCGGACGGCGCGCCGGGGGTCGATGTCGACACGTGCCGAGCCTACGCGCCGCGGCGGTGCGAGGATCAGCCGCGTGCCCACAGTGACGACGACCGGTCCGGAGCCCGATCCCCCGGATCCGGACCGGATCGAGCAACTGGTCGACCGGCACCGCACCCTCGGGCTGGAACCGGGGCTGGCGTACGGGATCGTCCACGACGGCCGTCTGGTCCACGCCGGCGGGCGGGGATACCGCCGTCAGGCGACCCCGGGGACGGGTGTTTCCGGTGCTTCCGGTGCCTCTGGCACTTCCGGTGGCTGGGAGGGCGACGTCCCCGGTCCCGGAACGGTCTTCCGGATCGCGTCGATGACCAAGAGCTTCACCGCGGCGACGGTACTGCTGCTGAGGGACGAGGGCCTGTTGCGGCTCGACGACGAGGTGACCCGGTACGTGCCCGAGGTCGCCTCCGTGCGCCCGCCGACGGACGACGCCCCGGCCCTGACCCTCCGGTCCCTGCTGACGATGACCGCGGGGTTCCCGACCGACGATCCGTGGGGCGACCGCCAGCAGGATTTGCCTGACGGCGACTTCGCGCGGTTGCTCGTCTCCGGGCTCAGTTTCGCCTGGACCCCCGGGGTCGCCTTCGAGTACTCGAATCTCGGCTACGCCCTGCTCGGCCGGGTGATCACCGCCGCCGCGGGGGAACCCTACGCGGACGTCGTGCGCCGCCGGCTGCTCGAACCGCTCGGGATGACCTCGACCGGTTTCACGGAGGCCGTCGCCCCGGAGGGTCCCGGCGGGCGGCCCGATCTCGCGACGGGCCACCGCTGGGGACCGTACGGCTGGGAGGTCGAACCGCTCGCCGCGTACGGCGCCTTCGCGCCGATGGGCGGCCTCTTCAGCACGGTCACCGACCTCGCCCGGTGGGTGGGAGGGCTGAGCGGGGCGTTCCCGCCCCGGGACGGCGAGGCTCCCGGAGAGCATCCGCTGCGACGGGCCTCCCGCCGGGAGATGCAGCTGCCGCATCTCGGGCTCGCCCCGCTGGTCGCCTGGACGTCGGTCAGCGCGCCGCCGACGGTGCGCGGTGCCGCCTACGGGTTCGGTCTCGTCGTCGAACGGGATCCGACGGTGGGAACGCTCGTCTGCCACAGCGGTGGCTATCCCGGTTTCGGATCCCACATGCGGTGGCATCCGGCCAGCGGTCTGGGGGTCGTCGTCCTGGGGAACGCGACCTACACCCCGGCGGTCCGGCTCGGCGCCTCGATCATGGACGCTCTGCTCACCGGGTGGCGGCCTCCCCCCGGGTCGACCGGGCCGCTGGCTGCCCCGGCCGCGTGCCTGGCCACATCGAGCGGATCGACGGCTGACGCGACGGCGGTCGCCCGGCGACAGGTCGAGCAGCTGATCGTCCGCTGGGACGACGTCCTCGCCCACCGGCTGTTCTCGGCGAATGTCGACCTCGACGAGCCGCTCACCCGGCGCCGCGCGAAGGTCGAGGCCCTCCGGACGACGCTCGGGCCCCTGGCCCCGGACGACGACGCTCCGGTCATGTCGGCCTCCCCCGCCCACGTGTCCTGGTGGATGCGAGGGCCCCGGGGACGGCTCCGCGTGGAGATCCGGCTCAGCCCCGAACTCCCGCCCAGGGTCCAGTCGCTCCTGCTCGTCCCGGTCCCCGACCCGGAGGGGGCACACCGGCGGGCCGCCGCCCAGGTGATCGCCCGGCTCGGGCACGACGACCCGAGGTGGCCCGCTGACCTGCCGTTACGGCTTCCCCTGGACGAGGTGGAGGCGACCCGGCGGCTCCGGGCCGCCTCCGCCTGGACCGGGACGGCGTCCCTCGGGGACGTGGTGGCCTCGGACGGCGAACGGGAGGCGACCTACCGGGTGCGCGGCGTGCGAGCCGACCTGCTGCTCACGCTGACGACGGATCCCCGGGCCGAGGCCCCGGCGCAGGCCGCCGCCGTCGAGGACATCGTGTTCGTCCCCGCGCCGTAGGGCGAGCCGCGCCCGTCAGGCGGACCGCACCCACACGGCGGGCCGCCCGCTGCGGGACCTACGGCGTCAGCGGAGGGTCACCTGGTCAGCGGAGGGTCACCTGACGGGAGACGACCCCGGCGCGGGCCCGACGCTCCGCGCCGGTCAGCGGCGCCTCGACCGCCATGGCGGCCTCAAGACGTACCCCGAACTCCTTGACCGGATCCTCCAGCTCCTCCGGCTCGATGTCGAGGGGGAGATCCCAGACCGGTACCGGCAGGCCGTGTGCCCGGAAGGATCCGACGTACCGGCCGGTCTCGATCAGCCCCGAATCCCCCGCCGCGTGAAGACGGGCCAGCCCGTCGAGGACCGCCGACTCGTCGGAGGGCAGGATCCAGCGCAGGTGGCAGCGATCGGTCACCCGGCACCAGTAGGCGCCCTCGACCGACTGGAGGCGCCGGGTCGGGATGACGGCGGCGTTGGCGCGCTCGATCGACTCGCGGGCCTCGGCGTCGACCTCCTGGTCGGGCAACAGCCAGTAGTCGAACCCGGAGTGCACCGTGACCTCGAACGGCTGGTCCGGGACGAGAAGGTCCTGCAACCGCGGACCCGGACCGGGCAGACCGCCCTCCTCGACCGCGGTACCGGGCTCGGTCTCGAAGGCCCGCAGCAGGGCGTCGGCGATGTCCCGGCTCGGGTCGCCCGAGGCCCTCCCGGACGTCTGGAGACCGAGGATCACCGATCCGTCGACACGGTGGAGCGCGGGCCAGGCCATCGGCAACACCGTCGCCACCGTCACCTCGTGGTCGCCGGCCTCGCCCGTCGTCCGGACGACGGCCGTCGCGGCGGGGACGAGCTCCCGCAGGGCGATCCAGTCACACTCCCCGGGGAGCCCTTCGAAGGGACGGGTGACCAGCCGCGACGACGCCTCGCGTCCGGCCCGGCCGTGACATGCCTTGTACCGCTTCCCCGACCCGCAGGGACACGGTTCCCGCCCTCCGACCACAGGGACCGACGCGTCGTCGGTGAGGGTGCCGGCTCGGCCGACGGGAGCGGAACGAGGAGACTTCTTGCCCATACCGGGAGCCTAGTGCGGTCGGGGGAACACCCCGCGCACCTCGGCGGCCCGTCGCGTCCTTCAGGTGACGAGTCGCAGAGCGCGGGAGGGCTCGACGAGGGACAACGCGGCCCACACGGACCGGAGCCCACCTGCGTGCTCGCTCACTCCCCACACCCGGGCCAGGCGTTCGACGATCTGGAGGCCCCGGCCACAATCCGACATCGGCGCGGCGTGTCGGGGCCGGATCTCACGCCCGCCGCCACCGTCCGTCACCCGCAGGACGACGTCGTCGTCGGCGACCCGCCAGGCGAGCAGAACGAGTCCACCCGCGACAGGGGCCGCGTGGCGCACCGAGTTGCCCAGCAGCTCCGCCACGACGACCTCGACGTCGTCCAGGACGGATTCGGTGAGGCCCGCGACGGCGAGTTCATGTCGGATCTGGTGCCGGGCTACCGGCACCGCTGCCACAGAGTGCTGAAGGCGCAGCACTCCGGAGATAGGTGGCGATACGTTCACTGTCACCGCCTGTCCTCGCTCCGGCACCGGGTCTCCTGTCTTGTCCTCTACATCTACCCGATGGTCCTGCGGCTGAAACGTCTGATCCTGAGGCTCGGGATGTCCGGTCCTGCCGGTGAAGCGCCGCCAGGACCTGGTCATGACAACCAGACCGGGTCCAGGGGGTCCCTTGCCATGGTGACCTCAACGACCCTCCGCCGCCACTGGGAGGAGGGGAACCTCACTCGAGCGATCGCCGGGAAGGACCTGTGGAACGCCTGCGAGCAGGTAACAGGGGGACCAAGGGCCAGGGGTCAGACACCCGGCCTGCGAATCACGCGCGACAAGAGGGCGTGATCACCCGGAACGAGGGCTGATCAGCAGGAAGGGGGAATCGGCGGGTGCCGATTCCCCCTGGTCCCCGCACGGGAGCGGATCGCTGGAGAGGGCGCGAAGGCTCTCGACGAACGGTCAGACGCGCTTGGTCGCCTCGATTTCCAGGACGAGCTTGACCTTGTCCGCGACGATGAAGCCGCCGGTCTCCAGGGCGGCGTTCCAGACGATCCCCCAGTCCTTGCGGTTGATCGTCGCCGATCCCTCGAACCCCGCTTTGACATTGCCGTACGGATCCTTCGCAACGCCGCCGAACTCCCAGACCAGGTCAACGGGGGCGGTCTTCCCTCCGATGGTCAGATCACCCGTGGTGACCACCGTGTCGCCATCGACCCTGACGCCCGTGCTCCGGAACGTGATCGTGGGATGGCTTTCGGCGTTCCAGAAGTCGGCGCCCCGAAGGTGGGCGTCACGGTCGGTGTTGCCCGTGTCCACGCTCGCGGCATCGATCTCGGCCCAGAGGGACGAACCGGCCGGATCCGAGGAGTCGATCGTCGCGCCACCGGAGTAGACCGTGAACCGACCCCTCGTGGTGGCGATCATGGCGTGCTTCACGGCGAACCCGATCGTGCTGTGGGCGGCGTCGACGTCCCAGGTGCCGGTCAGGTCAGCGGGGAAGGTGCTCATGTTTCGTCTCCTGTGGATGAGGGGACCGGAGGGTCCGGCCGGATGATTGGTTGAACTCTAAACTATTCAGGTTGAGGTATCAACCGTCCGATCGTGCGATGCCACACCGGCGGCCCCGGGCAGCCTCCGGCGACCTCGCGGTGATCGAGAACTCAGGTGACGGAGGTGAAGATCCTTATGTCACATCCGTCCCCCATCCCGTCCGGCACAGGTCGGCCACACGACGTACTTGCCTGACTGCAAATTTGGACTCCAGCAACGGAGATATCGGACTCCGGCAACGGGACGGTAAACGACCCAGGTAAGTTCCCCCCGTGACGTTGTCCCAGGCGTCCCCGCGTACGCCTCCAGCCCGTGTCCTCGACATGGTGCGCTCCGACGCGGCGAGCTGCGGCGTGTCCGTGCCCCTCGCCTGGTCGATGGCCGCGTTGCCGCTCGTCGGCGGTTTCCTCATCGCGGCGACCTACTTCCACTGGCCCCTGTTCATCTGGATCCTGCGGGAAGATCATCCAGTCGAGTGGGCCCAGTTCGCTCTCTGTCTCATCACCTCGCTCATGGCCGCCATGATTTCCTGGCGTTTCTCGAAGCACGGGCAGTGGTTGCTCGCGACGGTCTTCATCCTGGTCGCCCTGGGCGCCTTGGTGCTCGGAGGGGAAGAGATCTCCTGGGCCCAGCGGGCGCTGGCCTACTCCACCCCGGAGGAGATGCGGGCCAAGAACGACCAGGAGGAGTTCAACGTCCACAACCTCACCGAGGGAGGCTTCGACGTCGCCGAACTGTTCAAACTCTTCGAGATGGTGATGGGCCTGGGCGGGATGATCCTCCCGTTCCTCACGAGGCTGGACCCACCCCGTGTGCGGCGTCCTCTGGCGATCTCGTTGTCGTCGCCGCTCTTCCTCGTCCCCTGCTTCGCCTTCGCCTTCTTCTACCGGCTCCTGCGTTTCGTTCTGGACATCCTCGGCATGGAGAACGACGCGATGGTCGCCTTCACCGAGTGGGCCGAGATGGATCTCTACCTGGGGCTCGCCGGTCTCATGATCTTCACCTACGCGGCGACCCGGGAACCGATCGGAGGCCGCCATTCGCACACCGACCCGACCGGGGAACTACCCCAGGGGCTCCCCTTCTATCCATCCGTGGTCACGGTCGTCACCTCGGTCACTCTGCTCACCCTCGTCCTCGCCGTCATGACCATGGCTAGCGGCGTGCTCCCGGGGAACGTGGGCTGAGGAGGCCCAACAGCCAGCGGGGACCGGCGACCGCCGTCCCGTCGGGGAGCCTCGCCCGCAGTCCTCGGTCCGCGGTGACCGCCAGCGGGGACCGCCCCTCCGTCAGCAGCTCCACGCACACCCGGACGACGGTCTCGTCGCCGTCCGCCGGAGCCCGGACCAGCCTCACCCCCTCCACCTCCGGGATGATCCGGGCCTGTCCTTCCACGACCGCGAAGATCTGGTCGACCCTCAGCGGGACGCCGTCCGGGCCGACCTGTTCCGAACCGCCGCACGGAACGAGGGCCAGAACGAGCCGCGACGCCGAGGCCGCACGATCGCGCCACCATCCGTCCGGCCGTGAGCCCATCACGTTGGCGATGTCGACCACGAGACAGACCTCGTCGGGAACGGGAGTCACGGAGGGGAGGTCCATGTACCTCAGCGTGGTCCACCGGCGCGAAGAAGCCAAGGACGGCCACTCTCAGTGTCCGAAAGGATGCGTGGCGCCTGGCGGTTCCTCCAAATCGGTCGCTAGACTCCAAGTCCGTACGGATTCGTCAGACGATCTCCGGAATCGCTACAGGAACGGAATGCCCACATCGCCGCGCGGCCTGGACCTGGGGGAGGCATGGCACCGCACAACCCGGCGCCCGCGCGCACCCTCGGTCCCGCGCGCGCCTTCGATGCTGCTGGTCAGGCGAACCTCAAGCGGAGGATTTCTTGACTACTCCCCGCGACCAGGACGCGATCACCGCGTCCTTCGCTGATCCCGTCGTCCAGCTCAATCTCGACGCCGAGGGCCGGGCCACGATCGACGGCGACCTCTTGGAGTTGCCCGACGACACCGACCCGCAGGCCGGTCTTCTCGCGGCGGCGACCCGCAGGGCGGCCGACAGAGGGCGTCCCCTGCGCGTGAAGGCCATCGACCCGGCCGGAGTCTGGCACCTCGTCGCCTACCCCGACGGCGAGGTGTCCGAGCTGCCCGCCGAGATCCTTCAGGCAGAAGGCCTCCTCAGCGCCGACGATCAGGTCGACGATGACTTCCCCGAGGAGGATCGGGACGAGCCCTGGCACCTTCGGGTTCATCCCAACGGAGTCATCATCCCTGTCGACCTGCCTCCCCCGCTCGACGAGGACTACGTCGCGGTCCGGCCTTCTCCCGTCGCCGAACCCGAGCCCGAGCCGGTCGCCAGCCCCGAGCCCGAGCCCGTCGCCGAACCCGAGCCCGTCGCCGAACCGGAGCCCGAGCCCGTCGCCGAACCCGAACCTGTCGCCGAGCCCGTCGTCGGCCCGGAGCCCGAGCCCGAGCCGGTTCTGCCCTCCAGCCCGGTGATCGAGAACTGGTACCAGGAGGACGTGGCATCGCTCGGAATGCCAAGGGTGGGGCTGGGGCCTGTCGCCGATTCGGCTCCTCCCCACATCCCCGTCGCGCCCACCGCCGTCCCGCTGCTGGCCGCCGTCCCCGTGGCCGCCGTCCCCGACGACGAAGAGACCCGGCCAGGCCAGATCAGCGACACCGAGCAGGACGTCTCCGAGAAGAACCAAGAGCCGCCCGCTCCCGTGACGCCCGCTCCCGTGACACCTGTCCCACCCACTCCGGAGCCGCCCGCTCCACCCGCTCCGGAGCCGCCCGCTCCCCTGACCGGTGAATACGTGCCTGGCGGATCCCGGTTCCTCTCCGGGGCGGGGCCGGTCCCGGACACGATCGTGCACAGCATCCGGTCGACGAATGAAACGGATCCGGCTCCGGCCCGGCGGAGGTGGATCCCTATCGCTGCGGCGACGATCCTGGGAGCCGCGGCGATCGCCGGCGGGACAATCGCCTTCCTCGGAAACACCCCGACGGCAACGTCCCGGGACACCTCGAAGGCTCTGACGATCCCGCCGACCTCCAGCCCCCGGCCGAGCGCGGCGACGTCCGCGCAGACCCGGGCCGGTGCCGCGCCTGCGACTCCTCCGCCGTCACTGACCACTCTGCCTGCCACCCTCGACGTCGGACCGCCTCCCGGATACTCGGCGAATCCGGTGTGGGGGCTGCCCATCGGGTCGTCCGGTGCGACGACGGTCAGCGCCGACGGCCGCATCGTCACCCTGACGGCGGACCGTCAACTCGCCGTCGTCGATCCCGCCACGGGCGCCGTCCGATGGCATGCGCCCGCCCCTGACCAGGCGGCGGGCCCGTACCTGTCCCGTATCGAGGGCAAACCCGTCGTCGCGATGCTGACGACGTCCCGCCTGCTCTACTGGACGATCACCGACACCGGAACGCCCGCTCCTGAGGCGCTGGCTCCCGTCGAGATCGAACTCCCCGGAGGATCCGCCGTCACCTGGGCGGGACCGTCACCCCTGGTGAGCCTCGCGGACGGGTCCGCCGGCGTCGTCCGGGGCAACGCCGTCCAGAGGGTGACGCTGCCGACAGGAGCACGGCCGCTCGCCGCCGACGGGACCGACGTACTCGCGGTGATGGGTCGCGACTGGATCCGGCAACCGGCGGGCAAGGACCTCACCGTCCCCCGTCGCCTCGCCGCACCGGCGGGGACAACGGGGACCGTGCCGCTCCGGGTCGAGAACGTGGGTGGTTCCTTCCTCGGCGCGATGTGGGCCAGCCCCAAGGGACCGCTGGTCGCGGTGTACGACGCCCGGAACGGCGCCAAACTGGTCGAGGCGTCTTTCCCCCCGGACGTCGACTTCTCCACGGCCCCGACCGTCAGGGAGCCGGGCAGCGACCGGACCGTCGTCGGCACCGCCTTGTTCGAGCCCACGCAGCACAACCTGAGCATCCTGTCGCCGTCGTTCACCCCGGTGGCGCTCGCACCCGGACACGTCTTCGCGAACGACATCTCCGGGGCGGTCGCAGATCTCCAGATCTCGGGGAAGACACTCAAGGCCGTTCGTTTCCCGAGCCACAAGCCGGTGATCCCGGCCGGCATCGTCACCGCAGGATCACGCAGTCTCGCCGTCGTCGTCGTGCCGAACGATTCGGGATGGTTGATGTACGCGCTGCCTGCGCTATGAGCTTTCTTCGCTCCGCGACGAGGAGGTGAGCCGAGCACCGACATCACACCGAGCGCGGCACACCGTCCGGCCCAACGGACCGCGCCCTGACGGACCATTCCGTAGGGGACCTCATGCGACCGACACGACGGGCACCATTCCCCCGGACACCTCTGTGCGCCCTGTTCACCGGCGGGCTGATCGTCTCCGTTCTCGCGGTCCCTGCCCTCGGCGCACCCACACCACAACCTCAGCCGTGGAAGGTCACCGACCACCGGAACAATGTGATCACTGGTTCCGCCGAGCCCGTGGCTCCGGGCGTTCCCTCGCTCAAGAACCCCGTCGCGCCCTCGCTGAAAAACCCGGTCGCGCCGTCACTCAAGAATCCGGTCGCGCCATCGCTGAAACGCCCCGTCGCGTCACCCACACGTCGTGACGCCGCGCCCTCCGCTCCGAAGACCGCGAGGCGGGCCGGGCCGCGGACGACGAAAGCGGTTCCGGCACGCCGCCAAGCCGGTTCTCAGAACCGCGCGACCACCCGGCCCACGACCGTCCGCCCCGCAACCACGCGCCCCACAACCACGCGACCGGCAACCACCCCCTCGACATCCCCTTCGCCGTCCACCGGAACGAACTGGCACTCGGGGGCGACCGGACCAGGATCGGTGGACGGCGTCCTCTCCGCACTCCGCGGCCGTGACCTGCAGATCGTGGGTGTATTCGGAGACACGACGGCCGAGATCCAGGCCTCTCTACCGGCTCTGGTCACTCTGAAGAACTTCGATGGGGACATCGACGTCGCCTTCGGCGGTCTCACCGACGACACCCCGGAGTCGTGGGCCCAAGCCTCACAGGGTGCCTATCGAACGCGATGGACCTTGGCGGCCCGTGCTCTCCGAGCGGCCAGGGACGGGAAACCCGGGGCGGTCTACGTGCGGTTCGCCCACGAAGCGAACGGCGACTGGTTCCCTTGGAAGGTGGACGCCCGGACCGTGAACGACTTCCATCGGTCCTGGCAACTCTTCCACGACGTGCTGGCCACCGAGTTCCCACGGGCGAAACTGGTGTTCTGCGCGAACACGGGTAGCCGGTCCGACATCGGGATCGAACAGCTGTGGCCCGGAGACGACCTCGTCGACGTGGTCGCCGTCGACATTCATGCGGGATGGGAGGCGGTCGACGCCGCCAGTTGGCGGGCGCAACTCGACGACGTCACCAACGACGGAAGCCCTCGCGGCCTCGGCGCCTGGTTGACGTTCGCGAAGCGCCACGGCAAACCGTTCGCGGTCTCCCGGTGGGGGCTCGATCCGGGCGGAGCAACCGGGGACGACGGGATGAGGGTCCGCCTGATGCACGACTTCTTGTCCTCCAACGCCGCCGCTGCGAGGCAGAATCCGGCCGGACGAGTGATCTATGACATCTTCTTCAACTACGAGACCGGGGAGGACACCCGATCTCAGATCACCGATCCACGGAACGCGATCTCGGCGGCGGCCTATCGAGCGCTCCGCTGGGGAAGCCCTTGATCCTTCCTCACTGAAAGGATTTCCTCGATCCGACAGGTGGTCTTCTTCGGATCATCCGCCACCTCTGACGGCATTTTTATTCTCGATCGAACAACACCACCCCCAGAAGCACCGGGAACCTACTCGATCTTCGAACGACACCGTCGTCGACCGACCGCCCGGTACCGGCCGTCCCAAGGGCGAACCCATATGTTGCACAGCCACAATATGTATTTCAGGCACCTAGCTGGAGAAAGTTATCCACAGATGACCTAAGACGCATTGAGTGGATCGGAGATCTGCGATGTACTGAGTAACCACCTTTACCTGATACGTAGCCGGATTAAGCAGGGGGTTTACCGGCATGAGAC
>JAUPKQ010000187.1 GCA_030837345.1 Actinomycetota bacterium
CCGATCATCGGGACGGCGAGGACGTTGCGTCGCGCGAGCGCCGCCAGTTCCGCCAGGGCCTCGCTCTCGCCCACCGGCTCGGGCAGGCCGGGGCCGCCTCCGGGGCCGCTCCCGGGGGCGGACGTCCTGATCGAGGCGGGCATCGCCTCGTCGATCAGGGCGTCGAGGTCAGGCTTGCCGATCACGGCGAGCATGCGGGCGACGTCCGCGCGGTCAGGGCCGATGTGCCGGTCGGCGAAACAGCAGGCGGGTTCGGTCATGGAGGCTCCACGGATCGAGTGCAGCGTCTCGGCTGCCCGGGTGGGTCCTCCCCCTCTGTCGGCCGATGCCTCCAGAGTCGCCTCGCCCGCACGGTCCTGGCGCCTGAGAGGTTCCGGGGAGATTTGCCCCTTCGGCGCCCCGCTGCCCGGGGCTCTCCCGCGCGAGGTCTTCAGCGGGACCGAGAATACCAGGTCAGAGGCACTTCGCCCGGTCCGTCCCTCCAGGGCCGCGATCTGCGGCGAACGGGTCCGGTGGGCACGCCGTGCGGTGGGGACGCACCCGGACGGCGGGAGCGGGCGAGTACCTTTGGCACGTGATCGTGGTCAGCGTCTGCAGCCTCAAGGGCGGCGTCGGCAAGACGTCGGTTGTTCTCGGTCTGGCCAGCGCGGCTCTCGCCAAGGGCGTCCCCACCCTCGTCGTCGATCTTGATCCGCAGGCCGATGCCACGATGGCGCTCGCCGTCGACGAGCCGGACGCCAACGTCGTCGCGGACATCCTGTCCAATCCCCGCCGCAAGACCATCCGCAACGCGATCGTTCCGTCCGGGTGGACCGACGGCGAGCCCGGCCAGCTGGACGTCGTCCAGGGCAGCCAGGCGAGCGCCGTGCACGACGCGCCGCGTCCCACCGACCGCGCGCTGGCGCGTCTCGGCCAGGCGCTCGACCGGGCGGAGGGGTACCGGCTCGTCCTCGTCGACTGTCCGCCGTCGTTCGGCACCCTGACCCGGTCCGGTCTCGTGGCGAGTCATCGGGCGATGGTCGTCACCGAGCCGGCGCTGTTCTCGGTGACCGCCGCCGACCGGGCGTTGCGGGCCATCGACGCCCTCCGCCGGTCGAACGCCCCGCAGCTCCAGCCGCTCGGGGTGGTGGTCAACCGTTACCGGGACCGCTCCCCCGAGCACCGGTACCGCGTCAACGAGCTCAGTGAGATGTTCGGTCCCCTCGTCCTGACGCCCGCCGTCCCCGAACGCAGCGCCCTCCAGCAGGCGCAGGGGGCGAGCATGCCGGTGCATCGGTGGCCCGGGCCAGCGGCGGAGGAACTCGGGGGTGCCTTCGACGCCCACCTGGCCAGGGTTCTGCGGGCGGGGACCCGCCCGGCTGCCCGTCGGACCGTCGCGCGCGGCTGACACGGTCCGGGGGGGACGGCCCGGTGGTGCCGTTACCCGACGACGCGTCGGCGACGGCGGCTGGCGAGTTCGTCGCCGGGGAGTTCGGGATTGGTGTCCGGCTCGATGGCGTCGGCCCGTTCCCCGGGTAGTTCGGCGAGGCTGCCCTCGACCTCGCGCCAGACCCGGCCGACCGCGATGCCGAAGACACCCTGGCCGCCCTGGACGAGATCGATCACCTCGTCGGCCGAGGTGCACTCGTACACGCTGGCGCCGTCACTCATCAAGGTGATCTGCGCCAGGTCATCGACACCACGTTCCCTCAGATGGCCGACCGCGACCCTGATCTGTTGCAGGGAGACGCCGGTGTCGAGGAGTCGTTTGACGACCTTCAGCACCAGGATGTCGCGAAAGCTGTAGAGCCGTGGGGTCCCGGACCCGGTGGTGGACCTTATGGACGGCTCGACCAGTCCTGTGCGCGCCCAGTAGTCGAGCTGACGGTAGGTGATCCCGGCGGCCTTGCAGGCCGTCGGACCGCGGTACCCGATCTGTTCGTCCAACACGGGCAGGTCCTCGGTGAACAGGAGCCCCTGGGCCCGCGAGGGCACCTGAGGCACCCTGCTGGCGCTGCCCGTGGCATCACCCGTTCCGCTCACGCCGACCTCCGATTATCTCTGCACCCTCGTGGGGAAGGCCGATGTCACGTAGAGCTGACGTCACGCGCAGGTGACACCGGTGGAACTACGACGAAGGTGTTCCCCTGAGACGGTAGGCGCCCCTCCATCGAGGGTCAACGAGCATGGCCTCCAGCAGACGGCGTGTCGCACGCCCGAGGTGCTCAACTTGTCCCAGGTTCTCCGCTTGTAGTGCCTGGAGCCCCCTTCTCGAAGTCTTCGGGCGATATCTGGTCGAGGAACGCCCTGAACTTCTCGACCTCGTCCTCGTCCTCGTCGGGCACGGCGACGCCTCCCTCTTCGAGGACGGAGTCGGCACCGACGATCCTGGTTCCGGTCCGCAGGGCGAGCGCGATGGCGTCCGACGACCGGGAACCGACCGTCAGCCCGCCGTCGAAGGCGAGCTCCGCATGGAACACGCTGTCACGCAGCGCGATGATCCTCACTTCCTCCAGGCGGCGTCCGAACGCCGTGATCAGGTCCTTCATCAGGTCGTGGGTCAATGGGCGCGGGGGAATCACTCCTTGCTGGGCGTAGGCGATGGCGCTTGCCTCCGCCGTCCCGACCCAGATGGGCAGGTACCGGTCGCCGCCCCGTTCCCGGAGCAGCACGATCGGCTGGTTCGAGGGCATCTCGACACGTACTCCGACCACGTCCAACTCGCGCACCCTGTCACCGTACCCCGCCCCTTGCCGGTGCGCGACGGGCCAGGAGCAACGGCCGAGGCACCGGTCGGCCGAACCGCAGGGCACTCCCTCGGCCGAACCGGCCGGCTACGTCCTCGGCCGAACCGGCCGAACCGGCCGCCCATCGGCGACGGCGGCGGGACCGGGGTCAGTGACGGGAGCGGTCGAGGGAACTCTTGACGAGCGCGGCGTGCAGGCGCAGGCACAGCGCGGCGACCTCCCGCGCGGCTTCGTCCGCCCGGCCCGCGGCCTCGGGACCCCTCAGGCCGCGTAACGGTGTGACGACCTGTTCGACGAGCCCGGCCTCGCGTTCGGCGGCCACCTTGAAACCGCGCAGATGCCGGGGCCCGATACCGAAACGCGAGAGCTCCGAGGCGGCACGGGAGATCGTCACCGCCTCGGCGTCGTAGTGGCCCGTCCCGGGGGCGGGAGCGAGCAGGCCGAAGGACTCCAGGTCATCGAGGAGGTCCGGGTCCACGGGCGCGGTGGAGATCAGCTCGGCGCGGGTGAGCCTGAGGTCGCCCCCGTGCTCGAAGCGGTCCGGACCCGAAGGGAGCGAACCGCCGACCAGACGCGGGCCGCTGGGACCGCCGCTGGGAAGGGCCGGGGGGTCGAGACCCCGGTCGAGGGCGTCGAGATGCTCGCGGATGACCCGCAGCGGGAGGTAGTGGTCCCGCTGGACGGCGAGGACGTACCGGAGCCGCTCGACATGCCCGTGCGTGAACTTGCGGTACCCGGACGGCGTGCGCCCGGGGTCGACGAGGCCCTGGTCCTCAAGAAACCTGATCTTCGAGATCGTCACGTCCGGGAAGTCCGGACGCAGCAGGGCGAGAACCTCGCCGATACTCATGCTCGGCTGCGGTGTCCCTCGACGGCCGTACGCCGCGTTCACCACGAGCCTGTCACCGCCCCGCGCCGGCTCCGTACGGGCGCCTGCTCGGGTAGAAGATCATACGGAACTTCCCGATCTGGACCTCGTCGCCGTCCCGCAGGACCGCTTCGTCGATGCGGTCACGCCGCACGTACGTGCCGTTGAGGCTCCCGACGTCCCGGACGACGAACTGCCCCTCCTGGCGAAGGAACTCGACGTGCTTGCGGGAGACGGTGACGTCGTCCAGGAAGATGTCGCTGCCCGGATGCCGCCCGGCGGTCGTCCGCTCGGCGTCGAGCAGGAACCGGGCCCCGGCGTTGGGACCTCTCTGGACGACCAGTAGCGCCGAACCCGCCGGAAGAGCATCGACCGCGGCCTGCTCGGGAGCGCTGAGCCGCGGTTCGACGTCCGTCGCGTCGGAGATCGCGTGAAGCGAGATGGTGGTGTCGGGACCGGGAAACACGTCGTCACGCCGCGAGCCGAAGGGCTCGTCCGGCGGATGCCCCGTCCCCGGCGGGGGTACCGTCATGCCGGGCCTCCTTGTGCCTTTCCGGTCGGCCCGTGGCGCGTGACGCCGAGGGTGCCGAAGTCAGAACGTCGAATCACGCCAGCCTAACCCCCGACAGGATCGCGAGACAGCCCGCGCGTGTCCTCGCACAGGGCGTGCCGCGGCGGCGGGCGGACCAACCCGGGGGAAGCGGACGGCGGACCGTCGCTCCGGGTCAGCCCAGCTGCGCCCGGTAGTCGGCCGCGGAGAGCAACGCCCCGACGGCCGACGCGTCGTCCGGGACGATCTCGAACATCCATCCCTCGCCGTACGGATCGGTGTTGACGAGCTCGGGAGCGCCGTCGAGAGCCTCGTTCCGGGCGGCGACCCGGCCCGCGACGGGGGCGTAGACGTCGCTCACGCTCTTCGTCGACTCGACCTCACCGCAGGGCGAGCCCGCGGTGACGACCGACCCCTCCTCCGGCAGGGATACGAAGACGACGTCGCCGAGCGCGTTCTGGGCGTAGGCGGTGATGCCGATCCGCACACGGTCGCCCTCCGGGCGCACCCACTCGTGATCGCCGGTGTACCGCAGGTCTTCGGGGCAGTCGAAATCGGCCATCTGCCGGTCCTCTCCTTGACGTTCTGGTCACGACGACGGGCGAGCGTACTGAGGTGTCCGCAGCGGCCGCAACGCGGAGATCCGCAGGTTCTGCATCGTGCTGACCTCGGCCTCCACCCCCTTGCCCCGGAACGTCTCCAACACGCCCCCGGGAATCTCCATCGCCGCCCCCAGGGTCGAGGGATCGCCGATGGCCAGCAGCCGGTACGGCGGGCCGACCGTCGTGCCGTCGACCAGGATCCCTCCCGGGGCATCCACGAGGGAGGTGCTCGCCACCACCCGGACCGGCCCGAACTGCATCGCCTCCGCCCCGGCGTCACGCAGCTCCTGGACGGCTTCCAGCAGTTCCGTCGCGTTGATGAGGAGCTTCGGGTCGGGGACGACGAGTTCGATCCCCGACCCGCTGGCGGGGAGCGTCCCGGCCAGCACCCCGAGGACTCGCAGCTTCTCCTTCGCGGCCTCCCTCGCCGCGGGCGCCCGGTCCGACGACGACTGGAGCTCCTCCAGCGTCTGTTCCAGCGAGCGGGACTGGGCCTCCAACCGGGCCGACTCCTGCGACACGTTGTCGAGGACGGCGACGAGCTCGCTCTGCCGGAGTGAGGCGAGCGTCGCGATCTCCGTCTGCTGCACCTGGACGACGACACCGAACCCCAGGAGGGCACAGACCGCTCCCGCGAGGAACTGGCTCCGCGTCGCCCTCGGCACCAGGGCGTGCCGGAGGCGCCGCCGCGCCGCGTCCGCGGGGTCCGGTTCCGCCTCCGGTGCGGGTGCGGGTGCGGGTTCCGCCTCCGGTGCGGGCGCTGGCTCCGGCTCCGGCTCACGTTCTGGTTCCGGTGCGGGCTCCTGTGCGGATGCGGGTTCCGGCGCCGGTGCAGGTTCACGTTCGGGTTCCGGTGCGGATGCGGGCTCCGCCTCGGAGGCATCGACCGTGGCCCGGGACGCCGTCGCCCCAGCTTCCGCCGCGGGCTCACCTGTATCGGGCTCACCGGTATCGGGCTCACCGGTATCGGGCTCACCGGCATCGGGTTCGTCGTCGCTCGGACCGGCCGCGTCGGGGGTGACGGTGGGGTCCCCCTCGTCCGCCGGCACGGGGTCCACGGGGTCCACGGGGTCCACGGCGTCCGGGCG
>JAUPKQ010000188.1 GCA_030837345.1 Actinomycetota bacterium
AGGCGAACCACATCTTCGGGGTGCGCCTCAACATCTGGACCAGCCTCGTCGTCGGCCTGGGGGCGCTGACCTATCTCGTGATCTCAGCCCGGGTCCGGCCCGGGCGGGAGAACTCCGTCGAGCGGGCGGCTCCCGCCGCCGCAGCCGCCGGTGCGGCGCCGGTTCTCGCCCTCGAACCCGCCGCCGCCCCGCCCGTCCCCGCCGAGCCGGAGCCGAAACCTTCGGAGCCCGAGCCGCCGGATCAGCCGGTTCAGCCCGACGAGCGTGAGCCGGCGGAATCCGGCAAGCCCCTGCCGGACGAGCCGCGGGGCCCTGACCGAGGGCGTTGCGCCTGACCCGCCTATCCGGCCGAGTGCCCTCAATGTGTGCATCCACTGTCGCGATCGCGACGGTCATTGCACACGTTGAGCACTCCTGGTCGGCAGAACGGGTCAGACATCCGGTATCCGGTTCAGGTGAGGCGCTCTCGATAGGTGATCGGACACCAGGGCGTTCCGCCAGATCCGAGAAGTCCGCTATGACCCGATCTGCCATGCCGAACAGGCACTGAACGGGCTAGAGCGCCATCCCGATACCGGAGGGCGCACCATCCCGATATCGGGCAGCGCACCATCCCTTAAACAGATCAACAATCATGGTGTTGTTCTGGGAGACGCCCGCGTCGCCCGGATCCGTACACCGTCGCCCCACGAGTGACGAAACACCATGGGGTGTGTTGTTTCCCGAAGGTGTCGTCAGCGTATACAGTGACCCAACACCACGCGGGCCATCGCCGTCCCACGCGACCGCAGCGGGCCAGCGCAGGGGTTTTTCCGGACGCCGTGCCGTGAACCGGTCTTTCTCCTCCAGCCTTGTGTGACCGCGTCAACACCGACGCCATTGCGACGACGAGGTGGCTGCCATGCCCTCGCCCATCCGGCGATTCTCCGCCCTCCCGGCTTCCGCGGGTCTGTATGCCGCAGACCGGGAACACGATGCCTGCGGTGTGGCCTTCGTGGCGACCATGCGGGGTGAACCCGGACACGACATCGTCGACCTCGCCCTGACGGCGTTGCGCAATCTCGAACACCGGGGAGCGGTCGGAGCCGAGGCCGAGACCGGTGACGGCGCCGGGATCCTCACCCAGGTCCCGGACGCCTTCTTGAGGGACGTCGTCGACTTCGACCTCCCGCCGAGGGGTTCCTACGCCGTCGGCCTCGCTTTCCTTCCGGACGACGACGCGGAGGAGCGCGAGGCCGTCGCCACGATCGAGCGCCTCGCCCGCTCCGAGGGGCTCGCGGTCCTGGGCTGGCGCGACGTGCCGGTGACGCCGGGGCTGGTCGGTGACACCGCGCGGGCGTGTCAGCCCCGCTTCCGGCAGCTGTTCCTCTCCTCCTCGCGCGGGCACGTCGTCGGGATGGCGCTGGAGCGGATGGCGTTCTGCCTGCGCAAACGCGCCGAGCACGAGGCCGGGGTCTACTTCCCCTCGCTGTCGGGGCGCACCCTGGTCTACAAGGGCATGCTGACGACGGGCCAGCTGGAGCCGTTCTTCCCCGACCTGTCCGACCGCCGGTTCGCCACCGAGCTGGCGATCGTCCACTCGCGGTTCTCGACGAACACCTTCCCCTCCTGGCCGTTGGCGCACCCGTTCCGGCTCGTCGCCCACAACGGTGAGATCAACACCGTCAAGGGCAACCGGAACTGGATGCAGGCCCGCGAGACCACGCTCGCGAGCGCGGTCATCCCCGGTGATCTCTCGCGGCTCTACCCGATCTGTACCCCCGGGGCGAGCGACTCGGCGAGTTTCGACGAGGTCCTCGAACTGCTCCACCTCGGGGGCCGTTCGCTGCCGCACGCGGTCTTGATGATGATCCCCGAGGCGTGGGAGAACCACACCGAGATGGATCCGGCCCGGCGGGCCTTCTACGAGTTCCACTCGATGTTCATGGAGCCGTGGGACGGCCCGGCGTCGATCACCTTCACCGACGGCACCCTGATCGGCGCCGTTCTCGACCGCAACGGTCTGCGCCCGTCCCGGTACTGGGTGACCGAGGACGGTCTCGTCGTCCTCGCCAGCGAGGTCGGGGTTCTCGACCTCGACCCGTCGACGGTCGTCCGCAAGGGCCGTCTCCAGCCGGGCCGGATGTTCCTCGTCGACACCGACCACGGCCGGATCGTCGACGACGAGGAGATCAAGAGGGAGCTGGCGGGTCAGCATCCCTACGACGAGTGGCTCCACGCGGGGAGGATCCGGCTGTCCGGTCTGCCCGAGCGTGAGCACATCGTGCACACCACGACCTCCGTCGTCCGCCGCCAGCAGACCTTCGGGTTCACCGAGGAGGAGCTCCGCGTCCTGGTGGAGCCGATGGCCCGTACGGGGGCCGAGCCGATCGGCTCGATGGGGACGGACACGCCGATCGCGGTGCTCTCCCAGCGTCCGCGGCTGCTCTTCGACTACTTCACCCAGCTGTTCGCGCAGGTGACGAATCCTCCGCTCGACGCGCTCCGCGAGGAGCTCGTCACCTCGCTCGCCACCTCGGTCGGTCCCGAGCCCAACCTGCTGGAGGCGACGCCGGCGCACTGCCGCCAGCTGGTCCTCGACTTCCCGGTGATCGACAACGACGAGCTGTCGAAGATCGTGCACCTGAACGCGGACGGCGACCTGCCCGGGTACGCGACGGTGACGGTCAAGGGTCTCTACCGCGTCGACGGCGGCGGGGCCGCCCTCGGCGAACGGCTTGAGGAGATCTGCTCCGAGGTCTCGGCGGCGATCGCGCGGGGGGCACGGTTCGTCGTGCTGTCGGACCGTGACTCGACGGCGGACCTCGCGCCGATCCCCTCGCTCCTGCTGACGGGCGCCGTGCACCACCACCTCGTGCGGACCAAGACCCGCACCCAGGTCGGCCTCGTCGTCGCCGCCGGGGACGTGCGGGAGGTCCATCACGTCGCGCTGCTCATCGGCTACGGCGCCGCCGCGGTGAACCCGTATCTCGCGATGGAGAGCGCCGAGGAGCTCGTGCGCAGCGGGGTGATCACGGGCATCGGCGCCGACCAGGCCGTGCGGAACACGATCAAGGCGCTGGGCAAGGGCGTTCTCAAGGTCATGAGCAAGATGGGCATCTCGACGGTGTCGTCCTACCGGGGGGCCCAGGTCTTCGAGGCGATCGGGCTGGGCCGGGACCTCGTCGACCGGTACTTCACCGGCACGCCGTCCCAGCTCGACGGCATCGGTCTCGACGTGATCGCCGACGAGGTCGCCCGGCGTCACGCGCGGGCCTACCCGCCGGACGGCGTCCGCCCGGCGCACCGCAACCTGGAGACAGGCGGCGAGTACCAGTGGCGCCGGGAGGGCGAGCCCCACCTGTTCGACCCGGAGACGGTCTTCCGGCTCCAGCACTCGACGAGGACCCGGCGGTACGACGTCTTCCGCGAGTACACGGCCCGCGTCGACGAGCAGTCGGAGCGGCTGATGACGCTGCGCGGGCTGTTCCGCTTCGCCGAGGGCACGCGCCCTCCGGTACCGCTCGACGAGGTCGAGCCGGTCGAGTCGATCGTCAAGCGTTTCAGCACCGGGGCGATGTCGTACGGCTCGATCTCCGCGGAGGCGCACGAGAACCTCGCCGTGGCGATGAACAGGCTCGGCGCCCGGTCCAACACGGGGGAGGGCGGTGAGGACGCCGACCGTCTGCTCGACCCGGAGCGCCGCAGCTCGATCAAGCAGGTCGCGTCGGGACGCTTCGGGGTGACGAGCCTCTACCTCACCCACGCGGACGACATCCAGATCAAGATGGCGCAGGGCGCCAAACCGGGCGAGGGCGGCCAGCTCCCCGGGCCGAAGGTCTACCCGTGGGTCGCCCGGACACGGCACTCGACGCCCGGCGTCGGGCTGATCTCCCCGCCGCCGCACCACGACATCTACTCCATCGAGGACCTGGCGCAGCTCATCCACGACCTCAAGAACGCCAACCCCCACGCCCGCATCAACGTCAAACTGGTCTCCGAAGTAGGCGTGGGCACCGTCGCGGCCGGGGTGGCCAAGGGCCATGCGGACGTGGTGCTCATCAGCGGGCACGACGGCGGCACCGGCGCGTCGCCGCAGACCAGCATCAAACACGCCGGCCTGCCCTGGGAGCTGGGCCTGGCCGAGGTCCACCAGACCCTAGATCGGAAGAGCG